>DJYV01000084.1:1828-9724 GCA_002448555.1 Flavobacteriales bacterium UBA6969 | reverse complement strand
GACAGCACCAGTGAATACGCCTTGACCGGCGCTGTCTTTGCACAGGATCGCCACGCCATCAATCGCGCCACAGAGCGGTTGGTCAATGCAGCTGGAAACTTCTATGTCAACGACAAGCCCACAGGTGCTGCCGTTGGTCAGCAACCGTTTGGCGGCGCCCGCGGTTCCGGGACAAATGACAAGGCAGGAAGTGTGCTGAATCTTTGGCGTTGGACGAGCGCGAGGACCATTAAAGAAACGCTGGTGCCACCAGTGAACTACCGGTATCCTTTTATGGATTGATGAGAGATACAGCATCAAAAAAGGGAGGCCAGCACCTCCCTTTTTTTGTTATTCTCTAGTTTATGAAGTCGTCAACCGACTAAATCTTCCTCGTACTTCGCCACGGGGATGGAGCTCATATCCACGCGTTCAGGTGTAAAGTTCATCGTCTCCTTCAACCATTTCACGTGCGCCTTTGGGAGTTGTCCCTTCTCGTCCAACATTTTCGTGGATACAATGAATTTTTCCTTCTTCCCAAGTTCGCCAATGGTCGTCACCTTGCCCGCAATCTTACGAAGGCGGAATGCACTGTTCAAAATGCTTGCTCGCACATTCGAGAACTTCGACTGATCGTAGCCATGGATGTCCATGGCGATGTCCATGAGTTCTTTATAGGTCATAGGACGTTGTGCTTTGTCTAACTGTTCTAGGATGAATTTCCCCCAAACACTTTTTGGGCCACGCTTTTTGGCCTTGGTGCCCGTTCGCGTCAGCAAGACGCCGGATTCGCTGTCGACGCTGTCTCCCTGCAGCTTACGTAGCAAGGCGTCTACATGCTTCAGTTTCGCGCTTAAGCGCAGCTTTTCGTCTTGGTAGAATGAGATCATGTCTTTGACCTCTCTGGAGCTCAATTTCATTTGTTTGCGTTTCTCGCGGTTTTCAGTAATTCAAAAATAAACACATCACTCGAAAACACTGAAAAAAACAGTGTCGATTCGACACGGAATCAAAAAAAGGACCTGAGTAAGGCCCTTTAATTGCACAAGCATGACGTAAGCCAGGTTCTGTTCGCAGCAGCGATTCACCATTTATCTGAGCAACCTACCCCCTAACTCGGGCGAGCAGCCCTCGAGCATTAGTGTACGTGGTCTTGCAACCCGCAAGGTTTACCTAAGCTTCCAGATCACTCCGGAACTGGTGAGCTCTTACCTCACCTTTTCACCCTTACCTGTGTCCGAAGACCATCGGCGGTTTGAATTTCTAAAGCACTTTCTGTTGCCATACATTTCTGGATGACTCCTTCCTTTTGAGAAGTGCGGTGCTCTGTGTTGTCTGGACTTTCCTCTCCCGAAGGAGCGGTGAATTCACATGATTGTGTCGTTTTATTAATCCCAAGTTACGGTGAATGCCTGAGTCGCACCTTTGCGCGAGACCACCACTTCCGATGTCTGTCCCGCTTCAAACAGACTCAAGGCTCCCATGTACGTCATCATGTCCGTGACCTGAACGGTGTCAATGGACAATACGACATCTCCGCGTTCCAGTCCCGCCAGCTGAGCGGGGCGACCTTCAGAGACTCCATCAATGCGCATGCCTTCGCCATCGAACAAGTAGTCAGGAATGACCCCCAATGTGACTTTGAAGCGCGGCGTGCTGTCTTCGTCTTGGTCCTTGGTCGGGGTAAATCCCCATTCCGCTTCAGCATTCAGTTTGCGGATCACCCGTTCCACAAAATCCACTATGCGTACAATTCCTTCGTAGTTGATTTTTTCAGGGGTATCGCTGGGCTTGTGGTAGTCCGGGTGTTGTCCCGTGAAGAAGTGCAGTACCGGGATGTCCTCAAGGTAAAAGCTCGTGTGGTCACTGGGGCCTATGCCGCTTTCACTCGGCACCAATATGAGGCTGTCTTCATTACACGACCCCAGTAGTTCCATCCAACCCGGTGAAGTACCCGTACCGTAAACAGCCAGGGTGTCCCCTCGCAACCGCCCAACCATATCGAAATTAATCATGTAGCGCACAGAATCGAGGTTAATCGTGGGGGTTTCGCAAAACTGATTAGACCCCCATAGGCCTTTCTCTTCTCCTGAAAACGCTGCAAAGAGCATGGAGTGCCCGGATGACTGCGAATCAAAACGCTTCGCCAATTCCAGCATCCCTGCCACGCCCGACGCATTGTCATCAGCGCCGTAGTGGATCGTAGGTTCACCTCGGAACAACGAGTTCTCATCTCCGTAACCCAGGTGATCATAGTGCGCCCCAACGATGCCCCAGAATGGCGTATCCTCCGTTTCTAAGCTATACAGGACATTCTCGCCAACGATTTCCGTCACTAAGGCCATGCCCATGTGCGACCCTTCGCCCTCCCCGTGGACTTGCATGGGTGGATGTGGTTTGTACCGGAACGTTTGACGGGATGCAGAATCCCCTTTGACTCGAAGCCCCAGTGCCCCAAATTCCGTATCGAGCCATGCACTCGCCATACCTTCACCTTGCGTACCGGTTTCTCGGCCTTCAAAGGTGCTGTCGGTCAGGGCGTAGACAACGCGCTCAACGTAATGTGTTGAGCTCACGGGTTCAGTGCCGCAACCGATGAAGCTGGCTGAAACAGCCAAAACAAGTGCATACAGTACAGTTTCTTGACATTTGACATTCATACAACCGTGTTTTTCAGGGTATTTTCGCGCAAAGTTCGACAATACACATGCATAACCACTTCACCGGTTTTATGTTTTTCGGGTTGGCGCTGATCACAGCTTGTGGCACCCCTGTTGCCGAAGCCCCGGCCCCTTCAGATGCTGACACCCTGCGCTACGACGCAGAAGCACACCTCAGAAACGTTCGGCAATTGACGTTCGGCGGTGATAATGCGGAGGCCTATTGGTCTTTTGACAGCGAGAAACTCGTTTTCCAAGCCAACAATCCGGCATGGGGCACGGGCTGCGATCAAATCTTCTGGATGGATTTGGAAGCGGACGCGACAGAAAAGGCAGAAGGATTGAACCAGATTTCCAACGGTCAAGGCCGTACTACATGCGCTTACTTCCTTCCGGGCGACACGACCGTTGTGTTCGCCTCAACCCACTTAGCGGACACCCTGTGCCCCGAGGTTCCACCACGCGGGCCGAAGGGCGAGTATGTTTGGCCCATCTATGAGGGCTACGACGTGTTCACCTATGACCTAAATGGCAACCCCATTGCCCAGTTGACTTTTGAGCCTGGGTACGATGCGGAAGCTACGGTCAGTCCTACAGGCGACAGAATGGTATTCACGAGCACCCGCAGCGGTGATTTGGAATTGTACACCTGCACATTAGATGGCAGTGACGTGGTGCAGGTGACCAGCGAGTTGGGTTACGATGGCGGTGCGTTCTTTTCTCCGGACGGCAGCCAGTTGATTTGGCGTGCCAGCCGACCCAAAACAGACGAGGAAGTCGCCCACTACACAGAGTTGCTCGCCGAAGGATTGGTTGAACCCACGGCCATGGAGCTGTTCATCGCTAACGCTGATGGTACGGATGCGCGGCAGTTGACCGATTTAGGCGGAGCCAATTGGGCCCCTTACTTCCATCCCGATGGGGACCGCGTGTTGTTCTCAAGCAACCACAAGACCGCGGCCTTTCCATTCAACATTTTCATGATCAATACAGACGGGACGGGACTCACGCAGGTCACTTTCGACAATGCGTTCGATTCATTCCCTATGTTCTCGCCCGATGGGAAGCGCATCGCCTTTTCATCCAACCGAAACAACGGCCGCACACGCAACACCAATGTATTCGTCGCCGATTGGGTGGAATAATTCATGCGCACGTTCGCTGTATACAAACCTTACGGGGTGCTCAGCCAATTCACCTCTGAGGACGGACACCCGGGATTATCGAGTTTGAACTTGGGGGTTCCTCCTACCGTTTGGCCGGCGGGAAGGCTCGATCGCGATTCAGAAGGATTGCTTCTGTTGACTGCAGATAAAATGCTCAAACAACGCCTGACCGACCCCACGGAAGGCCACTGCAAAACGTACTGGGTTCAAGTCGAGGGTCAGCCAACGGAATCATCCATTGATCCCATGCGGCATCCGATGCGGCTCCGTATTCGAAAGAAAGACGTCCTCACGAAGCCCGCTCGTGTCAAAGTGATGCCCGAACCTGAACTGCCGGAGAGGACACCGCCAATTCGCAAGCGACTGACCGTGCCGACGGCTTGGCTCGAAGTCGAACTGACGGAAGGCAAAAACCGACAGATTCGCAAAATGACCGCAGCCATTGGATTTCCCACCTTACGGATTGTCCGGGTTGGCATCGGTTCCCTTACTTTGGATTCATTGGAGCTCAATCCCGGCCAATGCCAAGAATTGAACCCAGATCAAATTAAAGACACCCAACGTTCTATCCATGCTTAGGTTCATTGCATCTTGCTTCCGCACGTTGTTGGGGTTGCTCTGGTCGACGGTGTGTTGCTCATATGCATTGGTGACCATTCTCATCAAGCCGTCTGCAGCAACGTATGTGCTTACGACAATCGGAAGCAATATGTGGAGCAAGAACATGCTTCGAATCGTTGGGAATCCCGAAGTGAACGTCTCGTTCGAATCAAGCGATGCAGCATTTGACCAATGGCCAAGTCAAGCCATTTTTATAGCCAATCACCGAAGCCAATTGGACATCAATGCTTCGGCCGCGGCCATCCCCCATCCCATTGTATACCTGTCCAAAGCGAGTGTGCGCAGGGTACCGATTCTCGGATTACTCAATGAGCGGGTTGGAACCGTATTCATTGACCGTTCGAATCCAACAGCGGCCAAGCAATCAGTGGACCGGTTAATTTCAACCTTGAAACGTGGAATTTCGGTTATCGTTTATCCAGAAGGCACACGCTCAAAAGACGGAACGATGTTGCCTTTCAAAAAAGGCGCTTTTCACCTTGCCGCCAAGTCACAAGCAGTGATTATTCCATTGCACATTCACGGCACCCGCACGGCACTTCCCAGAGGAGGGCTTCTGATGCGAAAGAACCCCGTCCATGTGCGGTTTGGCAAGCCAATGACGCCGCCGGCTGCGGATGACCCACATGCTTTGCAGGTGTTTGTCAAGGAAGGGCAAGAAGCTGTGGAACGCATGCAGGCGTGGCATGCAGCCAACATTCCAACGCCAGATTAGCGCAGGGCGTAGGCCAGTTCGAGGCCCTCCTTGATGGCGCGTTGCGCATCGAGCTTTGACGCATTCAAAGCACCGCCTATGAGGTGAGCGGGTTTCCCCATCACTTTGAGGTCTTCAGCAAGCGGGTGAAAAGGCTCTTGACCTGCACAGACCACAAAATGATCGGCAGCTAAGGTGTGTTCTTCTCCGTTCTGGGTGTACAGTAGGCCATCCGCTGATAGCGACTGGTAAGCGACGCCCGTGTGCATCTGCACGCCCGCCTTTTTCAGCCCCATGCGGTGAATCCAACCAGTCGTCTTACCAAGGCCACCACCCATTTTCTTTGGTGACCGTTGCAGCATGTGAACGGTGCGCTCTGAGGTTACGTCAGCCGGTACATTCAAGCCCCCCCGCTCTCCCAATTGTGTATCGATGCCCCACGTTTCGTAAAAGTCATGGCGACCATCGTGAACGAGGAATTCAGCCACATCAAAACCGATGCCGCCTGCGCCAATGATGGCAATGGTATCGCCCAGCTCTGCATTGCCTTTGAGCACATCGATGTAGCTCACAACCCGCGCATCCTCACCTGCACCGGGCACATTCCATTTCCGCGGTTTCACGCCCGTCGCCAATACCACTTCATCGTACGCAAGCAACTCGCCTGCTTGAACGTCAATGTTCAGCTGGACCACAACGCCGAGCAGTTCCAATTGCCTGTTGAAATACCGCAAGGTTTCATTGAACTCCTCCTTGCCGGGAATTCGCTTGGCCATGTTGAACTGCCCTCCTATCTGGTGGCTCTTTTCGTAGAGTGTGACCGCATGACCGATTCTGGCCAATTCGGTTGCTGCACTCAGGCCGGCGGGTCCGGCGCCGACAACAGCGATCCGACGGGGATCCGATGTGCGCGCGTCCAACGGCCACTCGTTTTCGTGCGCTGCCCGTGGATTGACCAAGCACGAAGCAATTTGCTGTTTGAAAATCTGATCTAGGCAGGCCTGATTGCAACCGATGCATGTGTTGATTTCATCGGTTCGGTCGGTCTTGGCTTTGATCACCAAGTCGGGATCCGCGAGGAACGGCCGTGCCATTGAAATCAAGTCCGCACACCCCTCCTCCAGCGCTTCTTCGCAGACATCGGGCATATTCAAGCGGTTGGTTGTAACCAATGGAATGGAGACCGACCCCATCAACCGCTTGGTCACGAACGTAAATCCCCCGCGTGGCACCAAGGTCGCAATGGTGGGGACACGGGCTTCGTGCCAGCCGATGCCCGTATTGATGATGTTTGCGCCGGCCTCTTCAATGGCCTGGGCCAATTGAATTATTTCGTCCCAACTGCTTCCATCCGCTACCAAATCCAACATGCTCAGCCGGTACATGATGACGAAATCATCTCCCATGCGTTCACGGATGCGCCGAATGATTTCAACAGGGAAACGCATTCGATTTTCAAAGCTTCCGCCGTACCTGTCTTTCCGAAGGTTGGTCGAGGACACGAGGAATTGATTGATCAGGTACCCTTCGGAACCCATGACCTCCACACCATCGTACCCCGCAGCTTTTGCGAGGTGAGCAGAATGCACAAAATCATTAATTGTTCGCTCGACTCCTCTTTCAGAAAGAGCGCGTGGCTTGAAGCGGTTGATGGGCGCTTTCAAGGCGCTGGGCGCAACGTTGAAAGGATGGTAGCTGTACCGCCCACCGTGCAAAATTTGCATGAGGATGCGTCCGCCTTCCCGATGCACTGCTTCTGTGATGACTTGGTGTTTTTTCGCGTGCCGCATGCTTTGCATTCGCGCGCCATTGGGTCCTAATACACCTCGACGATTGGGGCTGATACCACCAGTAACGATAAGCCCCGCACCACCGTGGGCCCGTTCGGCATAAAATGCTGCCAGCTTGCTGAACCCATCGGACTCCTCTTCCAGGCCCAAGTGCATGCTTCCCATGATGATGCGATTGGGCAACCTAAGGTGTGCCACTCGAAGCGGAGAAAACAGACGTGGGTATGTGCGATGCTGGCTCAATCGAAGTCCCGATAGGAATCCACCAAGTTATCCCTTCTTCGACGCGAAGCCATGTATTGAAAGAAGAAACTTTGGCCGTCTTTGGTGGTTTCCTCTTTCTTCCTCGCCTTTAAATCTGCCAGTTCCTCATAGAAGGTCATGTCGCTTGTGGTGATGTTCATCCGACCTTTTTTGCCATCCAATTTGAAGTCGTGATAGTACCAATTTTCCTCGTCACCATGGAAATACAAGGTGAACGCGTCACCGCTTCGGCTTCTTTTAAGTTCCAATTTGCCAGGAATGTGCACGAACAGTGCTTCCTTGCCTAAGGAAACCAATCCGAATTTGCTCGTCGAAATCCAAGCTTCTTCTGGGTCGTCCCAAACCAGGTCTACATCGGTCAGGACCACACCCCTTTGCAACAATTTCGGGACATTCTTCAATTTGCCTGTCATGGCCAAGTCGTTGATGAGTTTTTGACTGTCCTCGTCTCCAATCCAGGTGCGGATCGCCTGCTCGTAGTTCGTGGACGCAATGTCCAAGGGCTCGCTCGACTGCCACGACGGAATCTGCAATGCCATCCGTTCAAACAGATCTGGATGGAAGTAGTAACTCAACAGAACGGTACCCTTGAAGTGGTAATTTCCTCGCGGATCAATTTCAAAGCTGCCTACCATCTTGTCGTCTACCAGCCCAAAATCCAATGGCAGATTCATCGAACCCGACCCGGACAGTTGGCACAACGCGGCATCGAGAACAATCCG
>DJYV01000084.1:0-1451 GCA_002448555.1 Flavobacteriales bacterium UBA6969 | reverse complement strand
TCGCCGTCTTTGAACCGCAACGCTCCTTCTGGTATGAGCACAGGCTGCTCGGAGTCATCGGCCAACGGATCCAAGAATGAAGGATACAGGGTAAACGGAGCGCGACGCGAGAACATCATGCCACACGCCAAGGGATCGTCATCGACATCCAAGGGCTGATCGGGAATGGGAATGGCAACTGCTGAGGGGTCAATTGGTGCTTCAAACTGAATCCACGCAGGTTGAAATTGCCGACACGTTTGGGTCATTCGGGCGCCGCCGTTGAACATGAGAAATGCGTCGCTGGCCATCATAGTAAAGTCTCCTGCGAATTGGAAATTCGGGTCGAGCATGAAGTTGTCGCGGGCATATACACTCCCTATTCCGTACGTCTCAATGGACTCGTTTACCCCGATTTCACCCAAAATCAAGGTTTGGATGGTCTTGTCCTTCCCACGGTATTGGTATTCTCCAGCGCCTTGAAAGGCATAGCGTCCGTGGATCTTGAGAAATGCCTTTTCGACCAAATGGTATTGCGTTGTTGCATTGGAAATGAGCCGTGCATTTTGCAATTCATCCATGTCCGCATCCCGTCGGACGGTGACCAATCCACTGTCAGGAAATACGCGCGAGTCGGCCACGGCGATCTCTTTTACGCCTTTGCACTTAAGCACATCCTCTCCCACCAAATACGTGGCATGTGTGCTCAAGAAGTGAAGCGAGTCTTGATTCGGCTCAATTGAAATGAAATTGGAAAGGGTTGGGTTTTCGCTGAAATGGAGTGGCAAGGCGTCAACATCCCGCTCCGAGATCAAATCAATCTCATCGTCATCCATGAACCAGCGAAAGCGATCCATGTAGCAGAGGTACTGTTGGATGGGCAATTCGATGGCTGTTTCCCCTGAATTGGGAATGAACTCACCGGTACGCTCCTCAAAATCCAGCTCGCCTTGGACATCATCGGTCTCGAATGCAGACAATGAAGCGTGCCGTCCGTAGAGTTCAAAAGATGCGCGGGCGGTTGTCGCCTTCTTGTTTTGGAATGAAAAATCGCGGGCTTCCAAGCCAGCTTTTTCCAGGTCCAAATACCCAATGCCGTTCATCCCAGTCGCGTCAATAGCCAACGTGCCCGAAAGTGCTCCTTCCCCATTGTACAGTTCAACCGGCTTAACTCTCGTGGTCACCTCGAGCACCTCTGCGTGCGGGTCAAAGTGAACGAACCCCTCGGTTGTCATCGCATCGGGAACGTCTGCCTCCGAGGACGGATTGTTGTCAAAGGCCGTCAAGGGGCCAATGATGCTGTCTGGCAGGAACACCAATGCGCTCCCTTCTACGTGCGCGGTTAAGAAGTCGATTTCACCGGCACCGTTCAAGCCGGAGCCATCCAACGACAATGCGGAGGTGAATCGCGCACTGCCGTTGTAAAGCGCCAATCCATCCGGGGGCGTAATGGAAGTCAACCCCATGTAGAA
>DJYV01000126.1 GCA_002448555.1 Flavobacteriales bacterium UBA6969 | reverse complement strand
CCAAGTCGCTGGAAGCGATGTGCGCGTTCCGTTCGGTGGGGTCTTTTGGGTCGATGCGAAACGGATAGGCGGCGGGATGTCCTTGACATTTCGCCTGAGCGGTGGCTTCGTCCACGTCTCCGACATGCACCTCCCATTCATTGCGCTCCGCGCGTTCCAATACCATTGCTATCAGCGAGGAGCTGGACCGACCCGCTCCCAAAACCAAGACTTTCCGCATACCGTGATTTTTGAGGTTCGCTCTCAAAGGTAGGGACAGCGGCTGCTGTCGGGCCATGAGGTTGGCATGAAATTCGCATGATGCGATGCATTAGCCATTAACTTGCGAATTGATTTCACACCGATGCATTCTACCCGTTTTCTCCTCTTTTTGATTGCCCTTGTGGCCGTGGGCCTCAGCACGGGGTGTTCCACTTCGAAAGCCTACACGAAACGCGGGCTCAAAATGGAGGAAGTGGGCATGATGTCGCAAGCCGCCAGTTTTTACTACACCGCCGTCCAGAAAAAGGCCACCAATACAGACGCGCTCGCCGGCCTCCAACGCGCAGGGCAATGGGTGTTGAATGACCACTTACGGCAATTTGATGAAGCGCGCGTAGCCAACGACCGTGCACGGGCTGTAGCAGCATTCGAGGCGGCGGAAGCCTACAACAACCGCGTGTCCAAATTGGGCATCCGGTTGCTGTTCATGGAAAGTGCGCGCCAAGCATACGAGCAGGTCAAAGACGCCCACATGGTCGAATTGTACCAAGCGGGACTCACGGCTTTGGAGACCGAGGATTTTGCAGACGCGCTCGTGCAATTCACGAAAATCATCCGCTTGCAGGCGGACTACGAAGACGCAAAACACTTAGCAGATGTGGCGTACTGCGAGCCTCACTACCGCGAGGCCACGGCGGCCATCGAACGCTTGCACTGGCGCACAGCCCTTAACGAACTCAACGCCGTAACGGCGAGGGATATGGGCTACAAGGATGCGGCGGCATTGAAAACGGAAGTCCTCGAAAACGGCCGGTTCGCCGTGGCACTCGTCGAATTTGACAACGGCTCCAACCGCGCCGGAATGGACACCAAGGTCCGGTCTTTTGTCCAACAATCTGTCGCCGAAAGCAACGACCCGTTTTTCGTCTTGGTCGATCGCGAGAATCAAGAACTGATCCTGCAGGAGCAGCAGCTGTCCCTCAGCGGCGTGGTGGACGGAAACACATCGGTGGAAGCCGGCAGCATGGTGGGCGCCAAAGCCATCCTCAAAGGCACCATCGTCTCCTGCGACGTCCGCACTTCGAGCCTGCAAAAATTCGACCGCCAAGGGTTTGAGAGCTACAAAGTGGAGAAGGTCAATGAGGAAGGCAAAAAGGTGTACGAAACCCGCTATCGCAAGGTGATTTACCAGGAATACAAGCGCACCCGCGCCGTGGATTTGACCATTCAAATCCAACTGATTTCATTGGAAACCGGTAAAACCGAAATGTCGGAAATGCTCACGCGCAGCTCACGCGATGAAATTGAATACGCGCGGTACAGCGGCAACGCACGGAAGCTTTACCCGGCCAATTCCAACGGCAACCGGGGCAGCCGGAGCGGCTTGTCCCGCAAACTCAGTGGCCGCACCGAGCTGCAGTCGAAGTCCAGCATGCTCGACGCCTTGGTCTTGGATTGCTCCAACGGGGTCCGGAACCTCGTCGAAACGGAACTCAAACGCCTGGTGCCATGAGCTACGCCCTTCGCACCGTGCTGGTGGGCGGAATCGTTTCGCTCGTCGTCGGGCTGAGCGCCTGTGGCGGCACCCAGAAATGGGCCGATCCTCCGGACTGGGTGCTGCGGCGTCCCACCCTCTCTGGTTACTACATCGGCGTGTCCAGCGCCAGCAAAATGCAGTTCGGCGCTGATGCCGATGCGACGGCGAAGAAACGAGCACTGGCCGACATGGCCGGCCAAATCCGGGTCGTCATCGAAAGCACATCCATCTTGCACACCACCCAATTCCAGGGCGTCGCAGGCCAGAATTTCTCGGAACGCATTTCAAGCGCCAGCGCTGAAGACCTCGAGGAGTATGAACTAATTGGCACGTACGAGGACGCCACCAACCACTGGGCATATTACCGACTGAGCAAAGCCACGTACGAACGCATTCGTAACCAACGCAAAATGGCGACGCTCGAGGTCGCAGGCGGCCATTGGATGAGTGCCGAGAACGCCCGTACCGAAGGCCGTGTTGCCGCCGCATTGGACTTCTATATTCGGGGGTTAGAGACCCTTGAGGATTATTGGGATGAGTTGAATGAATGGAGCACACCCGGGGGAAGCGTAGCACTCGATCGGGCTTGCCTCGATGGCATTTCCCAAGTGTTGGCGGATTTGTCTTTGCAACCGGCGACCAGCACCCTGCGCTTGTCGTTTTCCGATCGGTACCAAGGAACGCTAGCGTGCCAAGCCCTCTTTGCTGGAGCCCCAGCAGCTCAGATCCCCGTGTGGTCCCGTTACAACCGAGGCACACTTCCCAAAACAGCGAGCATCAGCACCAACAGCGAAGGCCTGTGCACCTTCGACATCGGACAATTTGAGCCCGGCATTAAGAGCGCCGAAATGAGCTTGGAAATCCGGATGGACGACCTGTCGCCGCGGCTCAAAGATTCGCCCGTCCAACGCTTAATCCAAGGCCTGCCCACGCCAACCGTTACGGTCCCCATCACCCTCGAGACCCCGAAGTTCCATCTGCACACCGTGGAGCGCATCAATGGCAAACCCTCGGCTTCATCCCAATTGAAAAACGCCATCGCCCAAGGGCTCAATGCCCGGGGCATTCAATGGGTGGAACGCGCGGCGGATGCCGACATGGTACTGGAACTGGAGGCCGACACCCGAGAAGCAGGCTCGGCATCGGGATTTTACACCGCGATGCTCAACGCTTCGGCCGTGCTCAAGAACAGCGAAGGCCAACCCATTCTGCGCCAAAACCTCACAGACGTCAAAGGCGTGCAACTCGATTGGAACAAGGCACACGATGCGGCTTACCGCAAAGCCCAGGACGAAATTGAAGGGGGCTTTTTGAAGAAATTAATCGAAGCTTTGTACCAATGACCTTAGAATCAGCCATATTTGACACGTCACTGGATGAAATTGGCATGCTAATTGAAGTTCAAG
>DJYV01000149.1:2558-31357 GCA_002448555.1 Flavobacteriales bacterium UBA6969 | reverse complement strand
AATGGTGCTGTCCACCTTGTTGTATTGGTCGATGGTGTAATCCACACCTGCAACCGCCAGCCCTTCTTCGAGTGCTGCCTGGATCATCTCGTCCTGGTTGGCATCGGGGTTGTCGATCATGTAGTTGGTCATGATGCGGAGTTTCGCATCGCTATCCTTGGTCTGTACAATGGGGTTGCCCACCTTGCCTTCTTCCGTGAAGGCTGTGGCCAGTGATTCACGGATTAGCTGTACGTCGACCTCCTGGTCAAACGTGATGTCAAACGTGGTACCGCCAGAGAACTCAACGCCGTACTGCAAGCCTTTCGTCATCAAGCTGCCCAATCCGCCAACGACTAACAATCCGCTTAGGATGTAGAACTTGGTGCGGTTGCCGACAAAATTGGCGTTGATCTTGGTGAACCAATTTTTCGTGAGTTCCGAAGAGAAGCTGATTGCTTTCTTGTTTTCCAATCGGCTGAAGAACACCAAACGCGTCAGCACAACGGCCGAGAAGAGCGAGGTGAAAATACCAATGATCAACGTGGTTGCGAAACCACGGATGGCACCGCTACCGAAGCTGTACAGAACGAACGCCGTCAACAACGTGGTGATGTTGGCGTCAATGATCGCGCTGTAGGCTTTCTGGTATCCGTCCTTCAGTGCCACCATCAGGCCTTTGCCACCGCGCATTTCTTCGCGGATGCGTTCGTAGATGAGTACGTTGGCGTCAACCGCCATACCGATGGTCAAGACAATACCCGCAATGCCCGGCAGCGTCAACGCTGCACCCAAAGATGCGAGGGCACCGATCAAGAAAAACAGGTTGGCAATCAACGCGAGGTTGGATACCAAGCCGGCTCCCTTGTAGTAGAAAATCATGTAGAGGAGGATCACCAACAAGGCGATCACGAACGAGCTCAAACCCGATTGGATGTTTTCTTCACCCAATTGCGGTCCCACGCTCACCTCGTCCACAATGCGCGCCGGGGCGGGCAGTGAACCTGCCTTCAAGAGACCAGCGAGGTCGTTGGCTTCGAGCATCTTTTGCTCAATGCTCTGGTCGGAACCGAAGCTGATCTGCGAACGTCCACTGGTGATGGCCGTTTGCACGCTTGGCGCACTGAAGATCAATCCGTCCAGCACGACGGCTACGGCGCGCTGGTTGTCCGCTGCACACTCGGTGGTCATGCGGCCCCAAATGCCAGCGCCTTCTGAATCCATGGTCATGGAGACTACCACGTCACCGATCTCGTCGTACGAAACGCGGGCGTCGACAATGCTCTTGCCTGAAAGCTTCGCCTTGCCTTTGCGGCTGTCGTCGCGAATCGCGTACAACGCAGCGAAGTTCTGGTTGGGCTTGGCCTCCCACAACAAGCGCAAATCGTTGCGCAAGGCGAGGCGTGCCTCCGGGCGACGCAACAAGTCATTTACGCGGTTGGTGTCCGCGATGGCTGCATAGCCCACAACCGCTGAGCGGCGCTGCAATTCCGGCTGCAAGTAGCGGAACAATGGGATTTTGGCAATCTTCTGCTCATCGGTCAAAGCGCTGTCCGCAGGGGCGGAAGAGCCGTAGAGCTCTGGGTTGTTAGCCGTGGCGATCGCCGTGTTGGCTGCGTCGAGGCGCTGGATTACTTCGTCGTTGAAGAAGGTTTCCCAGAACTCGAGGTTGGCCGTGCTCTTCAACTGCTTGCGTGCTCGCTCGCGGTCATCGATGCCCGGCAGCTCAACCAAAATGCGTCCGCCGCTGACCTTCTGAACGTTCGGCTGTGCCACGCCCAATTGGTCGATACGCTTGCGGATGATGCTTTCGGTGTTGTCAATCGCCGTGGTGCTCTCGTTGCTGAGGATGGCGAAGATTTCGTCTTCCGTGGATTGCGCAGGGAACAGGTCCTTGCTTTCCATGTTGTGGAAGATGCGCCACAGTTCAACGGGATTGTCCGATGCGCCGTTCAACTCATTCCAAGCGGATTCAAATAGCTCAACGTAGGTCAAACCTTGGGTTGAACGCTGGGCGTCCTTCGCTTGTGCGATGGCCTGGCGGAACGTTTCGTTGCTGGAGTAATCGCTCAAGGCGATGATGAGGTCCGGGATGCTCACCTCCAAAGTGACCGACATGCCACCCTGCAAGTCCAAGCCCAGGTTCAATTCCTGTTCAATGACCTCGCGGTAGGTGTGGCCCAACATCGGGTAGATTTCCGCGTTGGCGCTGTCGCGCAAGAACTCACGCGCGGCCTGTGCCTGCGTGGTTTCCCATTCGGCTTCAGTGATTTCTCCGGTGCTTTCGAGCGAGTCCGCTACGAAGGCTCCATAGTTGGCTGCTTCCTCCTCGTAATTGTTCGCCACCCAGTTGAAACTGAGTGTGTAAAGTGTCGCGAGCGACAAAAGAACGGTGAAGAGCAGAACTGCATTCTTGTTTTGCATGATGCAAGAGTGTTTTTCAGGGCCGCAAATATAACTTAAAACCCTTTACGGTCGTGGGTTAGCAAGGGTAAGAACTACCTTTGTTCTATGTTTCGTTTTCGGCAGGTTTTTATAAAAGCGGCGGTGTTTGGATTTTTTTTAGCGACTGAGGCCCAAGAGGTTGCCGCTCAAAATGGCTTTTACCAGTTGGCGGTACTGAAATACCGAGGCGGAGGCGATTGGTACGCCAATCCTACGGCAGTGCCGAATTTGCGGGCGTTTTGCAACGATGAGTTGGCCATGGGATTGGGTGAAGAAGTGGCCACTGTCGAGGTGGGCTCGCCCGATTTGTTTGATTACCCTTGGATTCACATGACCGGCCATGGCAATGTGGTGTTCTCGGCCTCCGAAGCGCAAAACTTGAGGGGCTACTTGGAGGCCGGCGGTTTCCTGCACATTTCCGACAACTACGGCATGGATCCGTACGTGCGCCGAGAAATGGCGAAGGTCCTTCCCGATGCAGATTGGTTGGAAGTGCCCTGGTCGCATCCTGTTTTTCACGCGGCCTACGACTTGGATCAGGGATTGCCCAAGGTCCACGAGCACGACGACCTGCCGCCGCAGGGACTGGGGTTGTTCCAACAAGGCCGGCTCGTGGTGTTCTACGATTACGAATCCGATTTGGGCGACGGATGGGAAGATTACCAGGTGCACCGCGACCCGGAGGAAATCCGGCAGTGGGCCTTGCAGATGGGGGCCAACCTCGTGACCCACGCCTTCCGTGGCGCGGTCGGCCTGAATTGAGGGCTTTAGCTGGCGACGAGGGTCGTTCGCCAAATGCCGTCTCGTTGTTCCTTGCTGAGTTTCAACCCTTGCCATTCCATGGCAGCCACGAGTGCGTCCCAGCTATCGGAAGTGCCGTCCGCAAAGTCGCGTCGCAGGTCGTCCAAGGCATCCGGCGCACCAGCGACTTCGTTCAGCACCGACCAATAATCCGCTTCGGTCAAGCCAATGCGCGGCTCGCCAAACTGCTCCCAAAGCAACCGCATGGCGGTCTGCAAGGAGGCCGCGCCGCCGGTCAATTGCATGATGCGCACATCGCACAAAAAGGCCAGTACGGCGCCTTCGACGTAGATGGAGCCTTTGCGTCCGGGCACCCCGGCCACGTATCCATCCAACCAGGTGTCGTAGCTTGAATCGGCCACGCTCATGTTCAACCGCCCGGGGTTGTTGACGTGGCGGTCGAGGAGGCGCTCGGTCAACCGGCACCAGCCATCGAGGTCGACCACGCCGCTTTCGAATAGGAAGAGGTCCCCCATGTAGGTGGTGACGCCCTCCGCAACGTACCCCATGCGGCTGGGACACGCCTTCGAAAAGTCATAAGGCGTCCATTCAGCTGGGCGGATGCGCTTGACGTTCCACGCGTGGTACAATTCGTGGGAGGCGATACCAATCAATTCCATGTGGCCTTCTTCTGTGCGGCATTTAGCCGACGGCCCTTGGGCGATGACGGTCGTGTCTTCGTGTTCCACGCCGTGGCGCACCTCGCGTTCAGGCAGCACGTACAGAAAATGGTAATGCGGCGCGGGAAAGCTTCCGAAGTGGGCAATCTGCGCATCGGTAAAGTCCTGGTGCTCCTGCACGAACCGCTGCTCGTCCGGCGTGGTCTCCCCGTACACCCAGATGTGAAAGGGAATCCCGTTCGAGGTGTAGGTGCGGTGCCAAAGGTTGGGCCCTGCGAGGATGGGACTGTCCATGGCATGCTGGACGTCGCGCGCGTGCAGTTTTCCGTTCTCAGAAGGCAAGCCCGTCGCCACCGCCCACTCGGCGGGTACATCGTCGAGGGCGATGCTGTACCCCCAATCTTGGTGGTCCGGGTGGTACAAAAAACAATTTACCGGGTTGATGTACAGCACGTTTTCGGTAACTCCAGTGGAACCGGCATTGAAGGTGTCGGCGTGAAACACCCAGCGCACTGCCTCGGTCTCAGCGGGAACGTGCCAGGTGTGGAGGGAGGTTTTGCTCAGGGCGTTCCACGTGCGATCGGCGGCTTGCCCCTCCATGGCGTACACGTACTGCGCAAACTGGCCCAGCTCGTACCGCCCTGGACGCCAGGTCGGCAGCTGCACGTCAAACGCTTCACGCGTGGGGAAGACCGCCGTCAATTCAATGCGCGGTGCGCCGTCCAGCAACCGCCGGATGGACAGGGCGATGGTCTGCGGTTCGGTCTGCGCCATCAATCGAACAGATCTTCGATGGGGCGCCCGGTCGTGGCGTTGGGCATGGGGCTGTGGATGAGCGCAGCCACGGTGGGAGCGATGTCCCGGATGTAGGTGCGCTCGTAGGTGATGCCGGCCGGAACGTGCCAGCCGTAGAACAACAACGGCACGTGCGTATCGTACGCAAACGGTGAACCGTGCGTCGTCCCGCTGCGGCTGTATTGGATCCATCCGGGTTTGGGCACGATGATAACATCGCCCGAAGCCGAGGCCGACCAACCGTTGCGCAACCGCTCGAGGATTTCGTCGTTGGAGGTGTTGCCGCGCACCAAGTCTGTCCCGGTCACCGCAGTGAACACGCCTCCGTACTCCAAGGCCAACGCCTGAACGCGTTGCTGCATGGCTTCCAAATCCAGGCCGCGCTCACGGATTAGCGGACGGTTGAGGAAGAATTGGTCGTTGGAGTAATTGAGCACCCACTCACCTTCACCGTACGTGGCAGCGAGGTCCGCCTTGGCATTGTCGATAAGGTTTCCGGGCTTCCAATAATCTACGGGGATTCCGGCGTCTTGCGCCAGCGATGGAACGGTTGCGGCGCCGTGGTCGGCGGTCAGCCAGCACATCCATTGCCTAGCTCCGACGGTTTGGTCCAACGAACGGAAAAACCGGGCGAGTTGCTGATCGAGGCGAACGTAGGTGTCCATGGTTTCCCAGGCGTGCACGCCGAATTGGTGTCCCACGTAATCAGTGGAGGAGAAGCTCACGGCGAGGAGGTCGGTGTGGGCACCGCGTCCCAGTTTTTCGCCGGCGATGGCCGCAATGGCGAAGTCCACGACCAGGGTGTTGCCAACCGGTGTGCCTTTGAGGACGTCAAAGCCGCCGTTGGCCTCGCTGAGTTCCTTGAGGTCATAGGGGTAGGTGGGGTTGTTGTCGCCTTTGAATGGCCGTTCGTAGGGCGTGTTGTCTTCGGTTTGAATGGACAACGCCGCCTCTGAAAGGGTCATGGCCCAAGTTTGCTTCATGTAGCGCTCCGCCCACTTACCGCGGTTCCATTTGTCGACCCAACGGGGAACGTCTTCCATGTACCGGGTACTGGTGATGAATTTGCCTTCGTCTTTGCCGTAAAACCAATACGCTGCGTCCGCGAGGTGGCCGGCTGGCAAAATGGCCCCGCGGTCTTTAACGCTGATGCCAATCACCTTGGATTGCATGCCGGTTGCCAATTTGAGTTCGTCTCCGATGGTGGTAGCTTCCATGCGATGAGGCGACATGTGGCCAGCGGGATTGCTCGCATCTGAAATCCCGACGGTTTCCACCGAATTGTCCGAGGCACAGTAAACGGAGTTGCCGGATGTACGGTCGTACCAATCGTTGCCGATGATGCCGTGGGAGCGGGGGGTGGTGCCGGTGAAGATGGAGGCGTGGCCGGGTCCTGTGTAGGTGGGGGCGTAGCCGAAGTGGTGGTCTGCGCAGACAAACCCCTTCTCGACCAATCGCTTGAATCCGTCATCGCCAAAAGCGTCCCAGAAGCGGTAGAGGTAATCCATTCGCATCTGGTCAACGGTGATCCCGACGACCAGTTTGGGCCGTTCGCCGAGGTTGGTCACCGGGTCGGATGGTTCAGGCTGTGGCGCTCGCTGAACGGACTGCGCTGGCTTTTTAGGTGGCGTCCTGCGCGCCTCTTCCGCCATTTGCCGCTTCTTTTCCTCCTTTTCCCGCATGCGGTTTTGCATGAGGGTTTGTTCGTCCACTTTTTCTCCTTTCGGCGGCTGTTCCGTCGGCGGTAAGCCGATTTGGCTCCATGCCGTTGAGGCACCGAGCATCAAGCCCACACAGAAGACGAAATGGACCAAGCGTAGCGTTGCAGTTGGTTTCATGAAAAGCGCTTTGTTCAGGTAGCTAAAGATACGCCGTGGAACCTCGGTCGGCATCAGTTCGTGGGAGAATTCATCCACACGATGGTCCCTGCCGCGATGCAGAGGGCAACGTTGGCCACGACGTTGGCCACCGACCATGCCAAGCCATGGGATGCGTGCAAATTGAGGGTGTCCGCTGCAAAGGTTGAGAACGTTGAAAAGGCGCCACAGAATCCCACGGTGAGCAGGAGAAAAATCGGTTGGGATTTGGCCGGCCAGCCGGTTGCACCAGCGGAGGCCTGGGCCATCAGCGTCAGGAGTAGCACCGTGGCCAATACGTTAGAAGCCAAGGTACCCCACGGCGACAGCCACCCCAATTTGTTGACACCCAGACCGAGGGCATACCGAGCGAGGCTTCCGAGCCCGCCACCGATAAAAACAGCGATGAAATTCATTCGAGGTTGATGGGGGTTCCGACGAGTTTGTTTTGGATGCGCCATATGACGTAGCCGATGAAAGCACCGAGCAGCATGCCCCCGGCAATGTCCAGCGGGAAGTGGACCCCGAGGTACATGCGGCTGTATCCTATGAGGGCCGCCCATCCAAGCAGCACCCACATCCAGGTGCCGCCGCCGAGGAGGAGCCCGAAGTACAGGGCAATGCCGGTGTAGTTCGCAGCGTGCGAACTGACAAATCCAAAGCGCCCTCCTCGGTACGGTTGATCTTGTCCAGGTGGCGTCACGAGGTGCACGTCATCTCGTAATTCAATGGAATGCGACGGCCTGAACCGCTGCACACCTGGCTTGATGATTCGCGCGGAGATGACGTCTGTCCCGGTGATGCACAGGGCAAGGAAGAACACCCGCACGAGGGTGCGGTCCCATGTTCGGTCTGATTTCTTCCAGAGTTCCCAGAGCAGGAGCAGGTAGAGCGGAGTCCACCACCACAAGCCTGACACGGCCCACATGATCTGGTCGCCACCCGGCCACGGGGTGTTGAACAGCTTGAACAGTACGAAGTCCAGGTTGATGAGCGTCTCTGCCATCCGAGGTGGGCGCTGTTACGTGTAGAGCTGGTCGATTTCGCCTTGGTAATGCTCCTTGATGGGCTTGCGCTTCAGCTTGAGCGTCGGCGTCAACTCACCGTTTTCGATGGCGAACATCGTCGGCAAAATGCGGATGGCCTTGACCTTTTCCCATTGCGCAAATGGCTCCATCAATCGATCGACGTCCTCTTGGATGCGCGTGGCGATGCGTGCATCGTCTCGGATGCCCTCCATTCCGGGGAACGGGTGGTTCTTGCGCTTGCACCATTCTTCCACAGCGTCGGCGTTCGGAACGACCAATGCACCTGGGAATTTTTGGCTATCACCAACCACCATCACCTGTTCGATGAACAGCGAAGCCTTGAGGGCGTTTTCCAGGAGTTGAGGAGCGACGTACTTCCCACCCGACGTCTTGAACATCTCCTTCTTGCGATCGGTGATTTTCAAGAATCCGTCGTCCATGCGGCCGATATCGCCCGTGTGGAACCAATCGTCGGTCATGACTTCAGCGGTTTTCGCTTCGTCTTTGTAATACCCCATCATCACGTTGAATCCACGAACAAGGATCTCGTCGTCCGAGCCGAATTTCACCTCAACGCCGTCAATGAGTTTACCTACGTAACCGATGCGCATCAGGCCGGGCTCAACGTCAGAGTTGACGGTCACTACAGGGCTAGTCTCCGTCAGGCCGTATCCTTCGTAAATCGGGATGCCCGCCGCGCAGAAGAAGCGCGCGAGGCGAGGCGCCAATGCGGCTGAACCACATGCCACAGCTCGGATGTTGTCGAGACCGAGGGCGGTCTTGACCTTGCTGAAGACCAACTTGCGGGCGATGCCCAACTTCCATTCGTAGAAGCCGCCGTTCTGGCCGTCGGGCTCCCATTGCAATGCGAGGTCCACGGCCCAGTTGAAGATGGCCGCTTTGGCGCCGCCGGCTGCCCGTCCTTTCTGGACGATGCCGTCGTAGAATTTCTCCAACAAGCGCGGAACGGCCGTGAAGACTGTGGGTTGGCTGTAGGCCAAGTCTTCTTTGATCGTCTCCAGGCTTTCGGCGAAGTAGATATTAGCGCCGATGTACATGTACAAGTAATGCAGCATGCGCTCGAAAATGTGGCACACCGGCAAGAAGCTCAACACCCGGTAATCCGAATTTGTCAGCACTTCGGGGATCCGCGGGATGCTCTTCATCACTGTCTGGGTGATGTTGTTGTGGCTGAGCATGACCCCTTTGGGTGTACCCGTGGTACCGGACGTGTAAATGATGGTCGCCAAATCTTCGGGCTTGACCGCTGCCATGCGGGCATCGAGTTCGGCCTGCTGGGCGTCACTGCCCGCCTCGGCGATTGCGGACCAGTGGTTGCCGCTGCCGTGCTCGAACATGAACACGTGTTCGAGCGAAGGGATTTTGTCCTTGATGGACATCACCTTATCGTAGAGATCCTGGTTGCTGACGGCGCAGTACCGGCTCTCGCTGTGGTTGAGGATGTACTCGTAATCCGCCTCGGTCATCGTGGGGTACAGCGGGCAGTTGATGGCGCCCACCGACATGATGGCGTGGTCCATGATGTTCCACTCGCAGCGGTTGTTGTGCGACACCAAGGCTACTTTGTCCCCAGCGTTGAGGCCCATGGCAATCAAGCCGCGTGCGGTGCGATCGACGGCTTCGACGAATTGTTCAGTAGAGTAGGAGACCCGGTTGCCGTTATTCGGCATGGTCATCATGAGGTCCAAGGGGCGGTTGGCCAATTGGTACCGGGGAAAGTCAAATAAGCGAGTTGGTTGGCTCATGGTCGTGAATTTGCGTGCTGCACACCGAAAAAGTGTCCGGTGGACAGGTTTGGCAATTTAGCACACAAGCCAATGAATGCAAGGAAATTTACAAGGCGTTTCCGCAGTGCTTGCAGTAGACCGCGTCCGGGTCATGGCCGTCTCGGCCACATGCTGGGCAGGCTTGTGTGGAAACGCTTCCCACCGAAGCACCCTTGCGGATCATCTCCACCCCAATCATGCCCGTAGGCACGGCGATGATGGCGTAACCGATGATCATCATGCATGAAGCGATGACCTGGCCGGCGATGGTCTGGGGTGCGATGTCGCCGTAGCCAACCGTGGTCACGGTAACGATGGCCCAATAAATGCTTTTCGGAATGCTCGAAAACCCGGATTGCCCGTGTTCAACGAGGTACATCAATGTGCCCAGAATGGTCACTAGCGCCAACACCACACTCAAGAAGACGATGATGCGTCGCCGGCTAGCTCGCAGGGCGGTCTGCAGGCCGCGTGCCTCCTCAATGAAGCCGACCAGTTTCAACACACGAAATGCCCTTAGCAGACGCAGGATGCGAATGACCCGCAAGCTGCCCGAACCGGGAATAAGCAGCCCGACGAAGGTGGGGAGGATGGCCAGCAGATCGACCAGGCCAAAAAAGCTGGTGGCGTAGCGCAGCGGTCGCTTGACCACGAGTAGCCGGGTGATGTATTCGATAGTGAACAGCCCCGTGAATACCCATTCGAGTGCCACAAACGTGCCGAGGTAGCGGTCATGCCAATCCGGCACCGTCTCGGCCATCACGGCGACCACGCTCGCCACGATGAGCCAAAGCAACAGCACGTCGAACCGTTTGCCGGCAGGCGTGTCCGCTTCGAAAATGATCTCGTGCAGGCGTTCGCGGGAACCTTTCATGTCCCGAATATCGGAGAATTAGCGGAAGTTCGGCGCCACGACCAGGTCCTTGCTGCCTGGGGTGTGTACGTAGAACCCTTGGCCGCTCTTGACGCCGAGGTGTCCGGCGGTGACCATGTTGACCAGCAATGGACACGGAGCGTACTTGGTATTTCCCAACCCCTCGTGCAGCACGCGCAAGATGCTCAGGCAGACGTCCAATCCGATGAAGTCGGCCAGTTGCAGCGGCCCCATGGGGTGCGCCATTCCGAGTTTCATGACCGTGTCAATGGCCTCCACATCCGCGACGCCTTCGTGCAGGGTGATAATGGCCTCGTTGATCATGGGCATCAAAATGCGGTTGGCCACAAAACCGGGGTAATCGTTGACTTCTACGGGAATCTTGCCCAAGGCCTTGGAAAGCTCCATCACAGCGGAGCAAGTGGCATCGCTGGTGGCGTATCCGCGGATGACTTCCACCAATTTCATGACCGGCACCGGGTTCATGAAGTGCATGCCAATGACCTGCTCGGGGCGGTTGGTCGCAGCTGCGATTTGGGTGATGGAAATCGAGGAAGTGTTGGTAGCGAGGATGCAATCGGCGGGTGCCGCGGCGTCCATGGCTTTAAAGATGCTCAATTTGAGGTCGGTGCGCTCGGTGGCAGCTTCGACGATGAGGTTGGCGTTGGCCACGCCCTCATCCATAGCAGTGCTGGTGCGGATGCGGCCCAGTGTGGCCTCTTTGTCCGTCTCCGTGATTTTTTCTTTCTTAATCAGCCGGTCGAGGTTGCGGCCGATGGTACTGAGCGCCCGTTCGAGGGCGGCCTCTTGTACATCAATCAGGGTAACATTGAATCCCGATTGCGCAAATACGTGGGCGATTCCGTTGCCCATGGTACCTGCGCCGATGACTGCGATTTCCTTCATGCGGTTATTTCTTGGCAGCGGCTTTTTCGGCGGCTGGCTTTTTGGCGGCTGTTTTCTTCGGCGCTTCCTCTTTTTCCTCCGCTTTCGGTGCCTCCGCTTTCGGCGCCTCTTCTTCCTCTTCCGCCTCTTGCTCCAACGGGAAGGCGTCGTTTTCTTTCAAAATGGCGAACCACTGGACCAGCTTTTTCAGGTCCGAATTGTACACGCGTTCGTGATCCAGTTCAGGAATGACTTCATCCACAAAATCCCGGGTGGCCTGTGCGTCGCCTTTGACATTGGGAGCGTCGTTGGACCCCACGTGTTCGTTCATGCGGTTTAGGACGTCCATCAATAACACGTCCTCGTCGGTCGTGTACATGGTGATGTCGGCCAAGCTGCTGATGCGGCTGGTGCCGGGAATGCTCAAACGCTTGCGGTCCAACATGGACTCCACAACGAGGTTGGAACGGTTGGTCACCAGGATGCGGTACAGACCAGGTTTGCCGGCGATGGCAATGATTTCTTGAATGATCATGGCGCGAAAATACTCCAACGGGGTTATCTCCGCGAATTTTCTGCACGCACGGGGTTCACCCGATCATTTCCGCGTAGCTCGGAATGGCGTCGAGGGCGTTGAATTGGGCACCGTCGAATCGGTAGCCCTGGTGGTGCAGTCCGTTCGAAATCACCAAAACCGGCGTCCGCACTTCCAAGTGGTACCGCAGTACTTGGTCGAGGACGGTTTTGCTCAGGGCCACATCGGGGCGTTTCAACTCCACCATGAGGAGGGCCCGGCCGTCCGGGGCGTAGCACACCACGTCGGCAAACTGGGATTGGCCGTTCAAGTCCAGCGGCAACTCCACGGAGGTCAGGCTGAGGGGATAGCCGAGGTCATTGGACAGGTAGTGGAGCCAGTGCTGGCGCACCCACTCTTCGGGCTCGAGAGCCACGGTTTTCTTGCGGGCGAGGCAGGGAGTGATGACGCTTTTGCCGTCGCTGCTGGTTTGCCATTTCAGTTCGAATGGGGGCAGGTTGAGCGGCACATAGGTGCACGGCCCCAGTTGGATGCGCGCTGTCGGTAACTCCTGTGCCATGGGCTCAAAAATACCGCATCCGCATTCTATCTTCGTGGGCATGCCGCATCGCCAGGTTATCCGAGACATTCAAGCCGGTTCATTGAAGCCGGTCTACCTCTTGCATGGCGAGGAACCGTACTTCATTGACGAGATTGCGAAGGCCCTCGAAAACAACGTCGTCGAGGAGTCGATGCGCGACTTCAACCAAACCGTGGTTTACGGCCGCGACACCAATGTGGACCAAGTATTGGAGGCGGCGCGGCGGTTCCCCATGATGGCGGAACGTCAATTGTTGTTGATGCGCGAAGCCCAAGATTGGCCGGCGTGGCGGCGCAAGGACGACATGGCGAAGTTGGAGGCCTATGCCGAAGCTCCGATGGCGTCCACGGTGCTCGTGTTTTGCTTCAAAAACAAAAAGGCGGACGGCCGCCTTAAGGCCGTGAAAGCCATCAGCAAAGCAGGTGTGTTGTTCCTCAGTGAGAAAGTGCGCGATTACAAATTGCCGGAGTGGATCAGTAATTACGTCCGCGACACCGGATTGAGCATTTCACCGCAAGCTGCCCAGATCCTCGCTGAATACTTGGGCAACGATTTGCGCAAGGTGGTCAACGAGTTGACCAAACTCAGCATCGTGTTGCCCGAGGGTACCACCATCGAGCCTGAGCACATTGAAAAGCACATCGGCATCAGCAAGGATTACAACGTTTTTGAATTGCAGCGTGCCCTCGGGTCAAAAGACTTGATGCGTGCCCAGCGTATCACGGAGTTTTTCGCGGCGAATCCGAAGGACCATCCGGTCGCGATGATCATGCCGGTGCTCAACAGCTTTTTCAGCAAGGTCTACGCGTACCACGGTTTGAAAGACCGTTCGGGGCCGGCTGCTGCCAAAGCGCTGCGGTGCGCCCCGTTCGCGGTCAAGCAATATGCGGAGGCCGCGCGCAATTACCCCATAGACAAAGTTGGCAGGGTATTTGGCTACCTGAGGGAAGCAGACCGCAAGTGCAAAGGCCAAGGCAACGTCACGACGCCGGACGCCTTTTTGCTGAAAGAAGCGGTCTTCAAAATTTTGCATTGATTGAAAGTGGCTAACTTGCACCCCCGGCTTCGGGCCTGACTTAGAAATGAAAACAACTGGAATAACGATGATGAAGCGATTCGCAATGGTGCCCTTCGTGGCATTCTTGGTGCTGGGGGCCAACCCCGCAACCGCTCAAGAGGACAACCTCGTTCCCAACGGAAGTTTTGAGAATTCAGACTTGCGCAAGTTGAAAAAGCAAGGTGAATTGGAGACCTACACGGAGGATTGGTTCCGTGCGACGGAAGTGCTCTTGGATTTGTACGCCGAAGGCATGAAGTCGGAAAAAGTCAACATTCCGGATAACATCTATGGCACGCAGGAAGCTTCTGACGGTGTCTGCTACGCCGGACTGCGTGCGTTCAGCAAAGACCCCAAGCGGAAGCGGACCTATTATGAGGTGGAGTTGACCACCGAAATGGAAAAGAATCAACTGTACTGCGTGTCATTTGACATCAGCCTCAGTGATTTGTCCCGCTACGCCGTCAACGGCATCGGCGCGGTGCTCAGCGACCGTAAAGTGGAGCAAGGCAACACGGGGCTCTTGGTCCGCACGCCGGACGTTTTGCACAAAACCGACAAGGTCATGTCCTTGGTCGAGGGCTGGGAAACCGTTTGCGGCACGTACATCGGTACCGGCGAAGAGGAGTTCCTTATCATTGGAGGCTTCCACACCGACAAGGACATCGAAGATGAGAAGATCAAGAAGCCTTCCGGTGTTTTGGGAACGCAGCTTGGCCACGCCTACTACTACTTGGACAACGTCAAGGTCACGCCGATTGAAGCGAAGTCACAATGTGCATGCTCGGCGGCCGATGAGGTCCGCACGGACTTGGTCTTTGGTGCTGCTGCCCCCGGTCCCGATGCTTCAGCTGATGAAGTGGTGGCCGGTTCGGCCGTTTACTACGCTTTCCTGAAGCGCCGCCCAACCGGCGCCGGCGAAATGGCCATCAAGCGCCTCGCGGACCTCTTGAAGGACAATCCTTCTTGGAAACTCCGCGTCATCGGGCACACCGACACCGACGAATTCAATGAAGGCAAGATCAACCCACGCTACCGCGAACTCGGTTACAAGCGTGCCGGAGAAGTGGTCAAGAAATTTGGTGAGTTCGGCATCGCTGAGGATCGGTTCATTGTGGATTCCATGGAGGCCGACGATCCGGCGAGCACCCGCGACTCGGACATCAGCCGTGCAAAGAACCGCCGCGTTGTATTCGAATTGGTGAAGTAACCCACCGCAGTGCAGCGCATTGTGCGTACCATAACATTTCAAAGCCACCCCTGCGGCCTGCGGGGGTGGCTTTCTTTTTTCCTCCTGTTGGCAGCGGTCAATGGTTGGGCGCAAAACCTCATTTCAAACGGGGGCTTCGAGGACATGCAGTGGTGCCCGAACGACTACACGCAATCAGAGCTGAAAACGCTGATGGGGTGGAGCCAATGCAACGCGGGTACGCCGGACCATTTCGATGCCTGCGCCGCCGGCTCGGCTTCGGGTGTTCCCAAGAACATATTTGGGAGTCAACAGCCGCTCGATGGCGAGGCGTATGCCGGACTCGTTTTGTATGCGTCCTCCAAACCCAACTACCGCGAATACCTTCACGCCGCGTTGGAGCGTCCCCTCAAGGCCGGTGAATGGGTGTGCGTGGAATGGTGGGTATGTGCGGCGGACATGGGGCGGTTGATCACCGATGGCATGGGGTTTTACTTCAGTGCGTGGCCGTTGCGCGAAGTGGGGGAAGGGCGCTTGGATGCCATTGCCCAAGTCGAGAACCCGTCGTTGAATTTGCTCAGCGACCGCTGGAGCTGGACCAAATTGAGTGATGTCTTCCAAGCCCAAGGCGGCGAGGCGCACGTCACCATTGGCAATTTTCGTCCGCCAGCTGAACTCAAGGTGCTCGAACGCCGGGACGCGCCCAGCGAGTCCAGTGCGTGGGCGTACGTCTACCTCGACGGCATCAAAATCACCCCGGTGGCTCAACCGGACTACTGCAGCTGCCTCAACCGAACCATTGCCGAAGGCGTGACCGATCCGCCATGGCAAGTCTACCAACGCGAGCATGTGCGGTGGGACGCGGTTCTGTTTGACTTTGATTCGAGCGATTTGACGCCTGCGGCCCTCGCTCAGTTGGAATCTGTGGCGGCGGAGATGCGGGCCAACCGGTTTCTCGTCGTCGAGGTGAACGGCCACACGGATTTCATCGGGACCGAAGCGTACAACCTCGCGCTGAGCGAGCAGCGTGCGGCCTCCGTCATGGATGCCCTAAAAGAACGTGGCGTGGATCCTGCGCGCCTGAAGTTGGCTTGGCACGGCAGCCGTAATCCGGCAGCCGACAACGCCACAGAAGGAGGACGCCAGCAGAACCGCCGTGTTGAATTTGAATTGCTCGAGCACGCGTTTCTGCCGAAAGATTAACGTCAGATGCGCAGGGTTTTTGGAATCGAGCTCAACAGCGCAATGCTCACTACAAAGAAGATGATCAAGGCCAAGATGCTGGACCGCATGGAGCCTGTAAATCCCTCGATGTAGCCCCAGCTGAACATGCCGATGATGAGGCCTCCCTTTTCGAGGACTTCATAGAAACTGAAGTACGAAGCGTGTTCCTCGGTGCGTGGCAACATTTTCGAATAGCTGCTGCGGTTGAGGCTTTGCGTGCCGCCCATCATAAAGCCGATGACGCCTGCCGCAACGAAAAATCCATTGACGTCGTTGACCAAGCTGTACGCATAGACGCAGACGCCCATCCACACCACGAGGCAACCGATGAGGGTGCGGATGTTGCCCACCTTGCTGCTCACCCACGACACAAAAAACGCCCCGGGGATCGAAAGCAATTGAACGGCGATGATGGCGACGATCAGCTGGTCGTCGGCGAGGTTGACTTCCTTGATGCCAAACGACGAGGCCATCAGCATGATGGTTTGAAGCGCCATCGACAGCACGAAGAACCCCCACAAAAACCGGATGAGGTCCACGCGTTCAGCGAGTTCTTTGGCGACGTTGCGCAATTCGCGAAAGCCGTGGGTAAAGAGTTCGCTGGTTACCTTCTTGTTGAAGGGATTCGAGGGCAATTTGCGAAAGGCCGGCTGGGCCCATGCTACCCACCAGACGCCTACTAGGACAAAAGCCCACGGGGTCATGTGGCTCCCGACGCCCATGATCAAACCAAGGCACACCAGGAGCAATAGCACGCTGCCGACGTAGCCCAGTGCATACCCTTTGGCACTCAGCTTGTCGTGTTCTTCACGCGGGGCGATTTCGGGGAGGAAGGCATTGTAGAAACCGAGGCTTCCCCAAAAGCCTATGTTGGCGAGGAACAGACTCAGCATGCTCCATTCCAAATGCGCCGCATCGAAGAAGTGCATGGACATGCAGGCCAACGACCCGGTGTAACAGAAGATTTTCATCAGCTGCAACTTCTTGCCGGACACATCCGCCATGCCGCTGAGGAGGGGTGAAGCGATGATCACCACGATGAAGCTGGCCGCAAGGACGTAGCTGTAGAGTTGGGTGTTGATGAACTCGGCCCCAAAAAACGTCACCACGTCATTGACGATTTCGCCCGCTTCGTTGCGTTCGGAGGTGAGGGCATTGTAGAAAATCGGGAAAATGGCCGTGGTGATGACCAAGGAGTACACGCTGTTGGCCCAGTCGTACATAGCCCACGCCGTTTTAACCTTTTTGGGATGATTCACAGCGGGTGTACTCATGTGAGCAAGATAAAGCGTTTTGTACTTTTGCGCCGATGAATGAAGCGAAACAAGCAGGCGACGGGTATGACGTTGTCATTGTGGGTGGTGGCATTGTAGGGGCGGCCACGCTGTATCAATTGCAGCAGCGGTATCCGGACCGGACCATGCTCCTGATTGAGAAGGAAGCCGGGCTCGCGGATCACCAAACAGGCAACAACTCCGGCGTCATCCACTCGGGCTTGTATTACCCGCCCGGCTCGTTGAAAGCCAAGAACTGCGTCGAAGGCCGACGCGCCTTGGTTCGCTTCGCTCAAGAACACAACATCCCGCACGACGTCTGTGGCAAGGTGGTGGTGGCCGTGGAAGACAGCGAGCTTCCGATGCTCGAGAAAATCCATGGCATCGGCCAGCAAAATGAAATCGAAGGCCTCGAACGCATCAATGCCGAACAGCTGCGCGAAATCGAGCCGCATTGCAAGGGCATCGACGCCTTGTGGGTACCGTGCACGGGCATCATCGATTACCGCGCGGCGACGAAGAAGATGGTGGACTTGGCGTTGGGCCAGCAACCCAAGAGTGCGCTCCGCTTGGGCGAGGAAGTCACTTCGTTTGAACGCGACGGTGAGGGGACGGTGGTCCGCACCAACAAGGCGCCAGCGGGCTACCGCGCCAAGCATGTGGTGGTGTGTGGAGGGCTGCAAGCCGACCGCCTCGCGTGCAAGGACGGCGTGGACCTCAAAGAACGCGTCGTGGGGTTCCGCGGCGACTACTACGAATTGACCGATCAGGCCAAGCACAAGGTGCGTAACCTCATTTACCCGGTACCCAACCCGGACTTCCCATTCTTGGGCGTGCACTTCACGCGCATGACTGATGGGGAAATTGAATGCGGCCCGAATGCTGTTTTCACCTTCAAGCGCGAAGGCTATGGCAAAACCGATTTCGACCTGAAGGACACGATGGAAGCATTGGGTTACGGGGGAACGTGGAAGCTCTTTTTCCAGAACATGGCCTTCGGCATCAACGAGTACCGCCGGGCATTCTCTAAGCGCCTCTTCTTGAAGACGCTGCAGCGCATGATCCCGGACCTGACAATGGACGACCTCCGTCCCGGGCGATCGGGCGTGCGCGCTTTGTTGCTGTCGCAGGACGGCGATACGCGCGATGATTTCCGTATCTCGTACACGGACCGCAACATCCACGTTTTGAACGCACCTTCTCCAGCCGCGACGGCCGCCTTGGCCATTGGCGACTACATCGCCGACATTGCAGAGGAGCGGTTCACTTTCTGAAGGATTCCATTGTAAGCAATAGAAAAGGCCACCCGTGAAGGTGGCCTTTGTTCAAGTCTTTGGCAAGATTTTGCGCCTTTCGGCGCGGCGATGATTGGTGTTGATTGAACCCGCTTACGCGCGTTCAACAAGGGGTTAGTCCTTCTTTGGAGTTTCACCCTCCTTTTTGCCCTTAGAGCAGCTTTCAGCTGACTTACCTGAGCAGCAAGAAGATTTTTTGCCGCCTTCTTTGCCGTCCTTAGAGCAGCTAGAGGCAGACTTACCAGCGCAGCAAGAAGACTTGCCGTCTTTGGCACCAGACTTCGCGTCCTTAGAGCAAGTCTTGGCGTCGCTTTTTGTTCTTGCGGAAGTTGCAGAACCTCCGAGTGCAACGTTTTTAGTGGTTGCATCAGCTCCAGACTTCGTCGCAGCTACCTGAGAAGTGGTGGACTTGCTTGAAGTTGAAGCGTCAGATTGAGCGCTGGCAGCGAATGCGAAAAATGCAAATACGCTGAGAATCAGAACTTTTTTCATCGAGGTTGTGGTTAAAGGGTTTGGTCAATTTTGTTCAGGCTTGCAAGATACGCATTTTTCTTGTTTTGACAAGGCTTTATCGTAACTTTGTCGCCGCTTCAGCGGGAACGACTGCATAGAAGCAGGAGAGGTGCCGGAGTGGTAACGGAGCAGATTGCTAATCTGTCGGCGGGCAACCGTCGCCCGGGTTCGAATCCCGGTCTCTCCGCAGACGTGAAAGCCAGTGCGAAAGCGCTGGCTTTTTTTATTCCCATCCAACACCTTGGATGATCAGCGAATTTCACCTCGATTTAATGATGAGTCGCGTGGTTGAGCGTGTATTTTTTTGACATTTAGCACATGAATGAAACTAAGCAACTCGGCTTCTTGGACCGGTACTTGACGCTTTGGATTTTCTTGGCCATGGCGATTGGAGTGGGGCTGGGCTACAGCGTTCCTGCGCTGCCCAAAGCCGTGGATTCGCTCAGCGTGGGCAGCACCAATATTCCCATCGCGGTGGGATTGATTATGATGATGTATCCTCCGTTGGCCAAGGCCAACTACAAGTTGCTTCCGGCTGTTTTCCGGAATGTGCGCGTGTTGTCGGTTTCGTTGGTCTTAAATTGGGTGGTGGGGCCGGTGTTGATGTTTGCGTTGGCCTTGATCTTTTTGCAGGATCATCCTGACTACATGGTAGGGCTGATCTTGATTGGGTTGGCGCGATGCATCGCCATGGTCTTGGTGTGGAATGATTTGGCCGATGGCAGCAGTGAATACGGAGCGGGGCTCGTCGCACTGAACAGTCTGTTTCAGGTATTCGCCTACAGCTTTTATGCCTGGTTGTTCATCACCGTATTGCCTCCCTATTTTGGTTTCGACGGTGCGATTGTGGACGTTTCCATCGGCACCATCGCTGAGAGTGTGGCGATTTATTTGGGCGTCCCGTTTCTGGCGGGTGCGTTGAGCCGAATTGGGTTGACCAAAGCATTTGGCGAGCAGTGGTATGCGACCAAATTCATCCCGGCCATTTCCCCTATGACGCTGGTGGCGCTGCTGTTCACCATCGTTGTCATGTTCTCATTGAAAGGCGAGTTGATTGTCCAGATCCCGATGGACGTCGTCACCATTGCAATCCCTTTATTGATCTATTTCGCCGCAATGTTCCTCATTGGGTTCTTCGTTAGCAAGGCCATGGGAGCGACGTACGATCAAAACGCGGCCATCGCGTTTACGGCGGCGGGCAACAATTTTGAGTTGGCGATTGCTGTAGCCATTGCGGTATTCGGATTGAATTCCGGTGAGGCATTTGCCGGAGTAATCGGGCCCTTGGTGGAAGTGCCGGCCTTGATTTTACTCGTGCGTGTGGCCTTCCAACTCAAAGCGAAATACTATCCGAGTTGAGCTTGCACACAGAATAATTTCAGCTATCTTTGCCCCCGCTTACAGCGCTCGGGGCGTGGCCTAGTCCGGTTACGGCGCCTGGTTTGGGACCAGGAGATCGCAGGTTCGAATCCTGCCGCCCCGACAACAAAACGCTCGGTCATCTGGCCGGGCGTTTTTTGTTTCTCCAAAGTCCGTTGCGTTCCGTTTATGTCAGGATAGCGCCTTGCAGGCCCATCGTAACAGTAGCCGCTTTGGGTTGTCGCGGAAATGTTCGAGTTTCGTTTCGCGTTCAATGGCACGCGACTTCACCGGTAGCGAACCGCATGCAGGCCCCTATGTCGTCTTCACTTTTTGAAAGCACCTTTCACAGAATTCGCTCTGACGTGGAGCGGTTCAAGTTGGAGGCGCGTGCTGTTTACCTCACTTCTTCCTTTCAGACCCAAAGTGTCCCACTGCTGCATATGGTATCGCAGTTGGCGAAGGATGCCGTGCAGGTGGTCGTGATTGACACGGGCTTCTTGTTTCCAGAAACCTACCTTTTTGCCCATGCGCTGACGGAACAACTCGGCATCCAATTGCTCAAAGTGCGCAGCGAACGCACGTTTGCCGAGCAGATGACCCAGCACGGTAACTTCTTGTTTGCCTCGGACATTGACGCGTGCTGCCACCTCAACAAAGTCGAGCCCATGCGCGCCCTTCTGAACCAGGGTGACGTTTGGATCAGCGGCATTCGGGCGGACCAAAGCAAGGTCCGAGCGGAAAAGGCCCGGCTCGAAACGGATTCCGCGGGAGTGCTTCGCTACCATCCCTTCTTAGAGTGGACCGCCAAAGACGTGTACCGCTACATTCAAACCCACGATCTCCCACGCCATCCCTTGGAAAACGACGGCTACAAAAGCATCGGGTGCGTGCCATGCACCCGCAAATGGAACGCCCTCGATTTTGAAGAACGGGGCGGCCGGTGGGAGGGAAGTGCCAAAACCGAATGCGGCTTGCACACAGACTGATTGACCATGAAACAGAATATCATCATTACCGGAGGCGCAGGGTACGTGGGGGCTTCATTGTGCGAGGCCTTGAATGCGTTGCCCGAGGTGGAAAGCATCGTTGTGTACGATGAGCTGATCCGCAACGACCGGCGCTTCTTTTTCGGACCCAGCGAAAGCACGGTGTTGGACAAGGTGCGTTTCGTGCGCGGCGACATCCTCGACACCCGTCGGTTGTCGCAAGCGTGCCAAGGCATGAATGTCATGATTCATCTGGCCGCTTTTGTGGATGAACCCTTCACGTATTCGCAGCACACGCAATACGACCAGGTTAATGCGTACGGGGCCCTTGCGGTCACGCGTGCGCTGGAAGAAAATCCGGAGATTCAACGGTTGGTCCACCTCAGTTCCAGCGCGGTGTACGGATTCCGAGAAGGAATCGACCCGGCAGACGCGCCCAATCCCCAGAATGGGTATGCCCTCTCGAAGCGAAGGGGTGAGCAGTACCTCGAAGCGTTCACTGCTTCGTCCCGCATTTCGTTGGCGCTCCTGCGGGCGGCGCACATTTTTGGCTATAACCGCACGAGCCGATTCGAAACACTGGTGCACCGGATGGCGTTTGAGGCGTTGACCGGTGGCTGCATTTCGTTGTACGGCAGCGGCAATCAGGTCCGGCCGTTTGTGGCGCTCGACCGCGTGGCCGAAGCCCTCCGTCAGGCGGCTTTGGGTCAACCTTCCGAGGGGCTCCTTATCGCTGATTTTCAATGTGAACTCAACGCCATGCTGGCGTGGATTCGGTCGCGCATCCCCACGGTAGAATACCAGTACCTCACCCCGGCCATCGAGCACCCGAGCCAGTCGTTCACCCATTTGCCGGGCATCGACGAACATAGCTTAGATGCTGCGCTCGACGCCATTCGTGGGCAGCTCACCATCAGTGACGTTGCGGGAAACTAGAGTGTAGAAGGGCAGACGTAGTCCGACTTTGGAGTATTGGTGCCTTTGATCGCGCCGTAGCCGCCCTGCACGTCGATCATGTTGTGGATGCCGCGTGCCTTCAGGATGGAAGCGGCCACGATGGAACGGTAACCGCCCGCGCAGTGCAGGTAGAATTCGCCATCCTGCGGGAATTCAGCGAGGTGGTCATCGAGGCTGCTCAACGGCGTGTGATGCGCATTCAAAACATGCTCAGACAGGTATTCCCCGGGCTTCCGGACGTCGAAAATGCGGTCGGCAAAGGCCTCATAATTGCTGGCCATATCGGTCGCCGAAACGGACTTGACGGTGTCAATTTCTTTGCCGGCTGCGACCCAAGCGTCCATGCCGCCTTTCAAATACCCATAAGTATTGTCAAAGCCCACGCGGGAGAGCCGCGTGACCACCTCTTCTTCGCGACCTTCGGGCGCGACCAAAATGATGTTGGTGGTGACGTCGACGATCAGCTCACCCACCCACGGTGCGAAATTGCCATCGATACCGATGAAGATGCTTCTGGGGATGTGCGCAGCGGCAAATTCCTCCGGGCTTCGCACGTCGAGCACGAGGGCTTCGGTCTCGTTTGCGACGGCCTCAAACGCATCGGGTGACAAGGCCTCCAATCCGCGGCTCAAAACGTTGTCAATGGGTTCATAGCCTTCCTTATTCAGCTTTACGTTGAGCGGGAAGTACGCTGGCGGTGGGAGCAATCCGTCGGTGACTTCGGAGATGAATTCCTCGCGGGTCATGTCCGCGCGCAGTGCGTAGTTCATGGCCTTTTGGTTACCGAGGGTGTCCACGGTCTCCTTCATCATGTTTTTGCCGCACGCCGACCCGGCGCCGTGACCGGGGTACACCGTCACATCGTCCGCCAGGGGCATGATCTTGCTGCGGAGGCTGTCGAACAGTGTGCCTGCCAATTCCTCTTGCGTCAACGTCGCCGCCTTCTGAGCGAGGTCAGGGCGGCCCACATCGCCGAGGAACAGGGTGTCGCCGGTGAAGATGGCGTGGTCCTTGCCGTCTGCGTCAACGAGGAGGTAGGTGGTGCTTTCCATCGTGTGGCCGGGCGTGTGCAACACCTTGATGGTGATGTCGCCGACTTGCAGCAACTCCCCGTCTTGGGCGATGTGCGTGTCAAACGTGGTGTTGGCGTTGGGGCCGTAGACGATGGTGGCGCCGGTTTTCTCGGCGAGCGTTACGTGTCCACTGACAAAGTCGGCGTGGAAATGCGTTTCGAGGACGTATTTGATGGTGACCCCGTCGGCCGCCGCGCGATCGATGTAGGGCTGCACTTCGCGCAAGGGGTCGATGATGACGCCCTCGCCGTTGCTGTGAATGTAATAGGCGCCTTGTGCTAGGCAGCCGGTGTAAATCTGCTCGATTTTCATGATCGAAGATTAGAGGATGAATTCCATGGTAAATATGAAGACGGCCATGGCAATGATGAAATAGCCAAAGCCTTTTTTGAGTCGTGCGCCGTCGATGAAACGGCCGAGGGCTACACCGGCGAAAATACCCACAACAGCGAGCGCGGTGAACCGCCCTAAGAACCTCCAATCGATGGCTGTGGTCATGGCATCGCCCAAGAAGAACCCGAGCAATAATTTTAGGGCGATGATCATCAGCGAGGTGCCGATGGCGCGCTTGATTTCGAGGTTGGCCAGAATGACCAAGGCGGGGATGATGAGGAAGCCGCCGCCCGCCCCCACAAAGCCGGTCAATGCGCCGACGATAAGGCCTTCGGCCAGAATCAAAGGGTAGTTGTAGCTCACGTTGCCGGACCCACTTTTGCGCTCCTTGCTCGAGAGCATGGACCACGCCGCCCACACCATCAACACGGCAAACAAACCGAACATACCCATGCGCCGGGTGAATTCGAGGTCGCCGGCGGTAAACAGCACATCGGGCAACGCCGGAACGATGTAATGCCGCACGGCCCATACCCCAGCGATGGCAGGGATGCCGAAAACTACGGCCGTGCGCCAGTCGACGTTGCCGTTGCGGTGTTGGCGCAGCCCGCCTACGAGTGCCGCTGTTCCGACGATGAAGAGGGAGTAGGCCGTGGCGACTTTTTCGTCCATCCCGAAGAGGTAGGCCAATACAGGAACCGCGAGGATGGACCCGCCTCCGCCGATGAGACCGAGGGAAACGCCGATGGCAATCGCCATGAAGTAACCTAAGATTTCCATGGGGCAGGGGTCAGGCGTCGCCGCAGTTTTCGATGCAGTTGAAGATGTTGAGCAGGTTGCGGTTCGCAATGGAGTAGAACACCTGCTTGCCGTGTTTCTGCGAAGTGAGCACGCCGTTGTCCTTCATTTTGGCCAAGTGGTGGCTCATCATGGAAATCTGGCAGTCCATGCCCACGTGCCCACAGAGGGTGGTCACATCCATGGGCTCTGCAGCGGCCAGGATTTTGAGGATCTCCAGTTTGACGGGGTGCGCAATGGCCTTCAGCACCTTAGCGGCGTGTTCCATTTGATCGCGTGTTATGTCTGTGGTGTTCGTGTTCACACCGCAAACATATAAACATTTTAATAAATGTTCAAATATTAAAGTTAAAAAGATTCCAATGACTGTGAAGCGCCATTAAAAGTTGAGGTTCATCACGTGCTCGTCCTCGCAATCGATGTCGTAGGAGCGGGTGATTATGCCTTCTTCGAGGCCGCAGAGGTCATTGCCCCAAGCGCCGTTGCCGCAGTAGGCGTCGAAGTCGTACGACCCGCGGATGAATTCGTACGTGCGGGCTTCACCGGCGTTGATCACGTAGACGTCGCCGTTGGGCCAGGTCACCTCGCAGTTGCACCAGAGTCGTTCGGTGTTGTCGAAGGTGACGGTGCCTTTTGTTTCGCAAAAATCACAAGCGCTCAGGAGCAGCAGGGCACACAGTGGGAGGAAGAAGCGGGTCATTTTCACAGGATTTGTCAGCCGAATTTAAGGGGGTTGGCGGTAATTTGCTGCCGATGTACCGTTCAGCTTTCTTCAGGGTGTTTTCGATGCGTTGCCTCCTCAGTGCGCTTTGCCTGGCGGTAGGCGTGGGGTCGGTGATGCAGGCTCAGGTGCTGACTCCGACGTACGATGTGGAAATCAAGCGGCCGTTTGCAATGCCGGATTTTGTGGCGATGGACCTCGGACCGGACCGCATCGGCATGACCCAGCTGTTCGCCGGTGAACTTCAGCGCGCCGGCTTTAAGGTGACGTCCGTAGCCCAAGCCCAGAAGCTCATGGCGCCTGCGTCCCAATCGCTCGGGCACGTCGACACGGCAATCGAGCTCTACCAAATGCTGGATAACATCCGAAAGGTCGACCCCAGCGCATTGCCCATGAAGGTGCGGCAAATGAAGAAGCTCGCGCGGAAAAGCGGTGTGGGCAAAGGGTTAAATTTTTTCATCAAGGCCGGCATGGAAGAAGCCATTCGTCAAGGCGCGCTCATGATGTTGCCGGGCAACCGCATTGCCATTGCTCCGGACTCCGCTCCGCCGGTCCTCGCTGAAGAGACGGAAGCGTGGGAGCCGCCCGTCGCGTATGGCTTTACGTTCAATTATGTATACCGCTATTCGCTAACGTGCGGAGAAACCTGTTCTGAAGTCTATGCCTCGCTCAATGACCTCAGCAGTGGAGAGCTGTTGGCGAGCCTGCGTTTCGATCAGCCGCGCATTTCGTCCGCGTGCAAAAACGAAATCGCGCACAAGCTCATCGAGGACCTCAACCGCAAGGGCACCGTGCGCGTGACGGCGCAGGTGGAAGCCAATGCCCGGCCCATTCAGACAGTCGCGGTCATCGATGAAGGCGGCGTGGATTGCCACCGCAAATCGAGCGAGACCTGGGCCGCCGAAATCGCCACGGCGTTGTTGGAGCAATACGCGGTAGTCGACCGGAGCAACGTGGACGACGTGTTGAAGGAGCAGCGTACGTCCATGGAGGTGACGTTTGATGCCAGCGCTTTGGTCGAGGCAGGACGATTGGTAGGGGCGGAAGGTTTGGTGTTCGTGAAGGCGGGATGCGCCGCTGGACGCGATGTGGTAGATGTGAAGATGACGGACACGACCCTCGGCACGGTGTGCTGGTCAATGCATGGTGAAAATGCCGACGCTAGTATCTTGGTGAAACGACTCCAAGAAGCCCGCCAAGCCCCCTGAGGCAGGTACGGAATGCTCTTCAGGAGGTGCAGCGCAATTTTTTTTACCCCCTTGGAAACATTTTTAATCTTCCTGCAGTTTTAATGGCAGGTTGTAAGTTTCCATGAAGTAAGGGTTAGTTTTTTGGATGACACATGACCTCTCAAGCCGCTCCTCTCGGGGCGGCTTTTTTGTGCGTCTGCGTCTGGAATTGTCGCTATTCGCAAACGTCACCGAAGTGAGCAAGCATAAGGAGCAGATCATCAACATTGTTGATGCCATCCCCGTTGGCGTCGCCCACACACGGGGCATCCATACAGCCAAAGTCACTCAAGAAGAGCAACACGTCCGCAACGGAAACCTGGCTATCGCCATCGAGATCGCCTGGGCAACCACAGCTCGCATATTCGCACGAACCGTCATCCAAGGTCGCCGTCACATCGTAATTGCACGCCCCATCATCGGTACAGCCAGCGCAGCTGGTGAATTCGCACGAGCCGTCGTCCACAGTGGCATCCGGGTTGTAATTGCACGCCGTCGAATCCATGCAGCCCAGCGTGGCGGGTAGGCCCTCGCAAAGGCCAATGAACGTGATGTCCGTATCGTACGATGCGCCGTCGGAAGAGGCCCAAGAATTCAGGATGGTGATCGTCCATTCGCCCACGCCCGAGATGGGTTCGGCGAAAACGGCCGTCGCGGTGTAGGTGCCCGCATTGCTCGTGTTCCAATCGGCTGGCCATAACCCTGCGCTCGGACAACCCAGTGTCAAATTGTACCCGCCGTACTGAAGGCATGTGCCGTCGGGTGCAGTCAGGCCGACCATCATCTCGTTGGCCCAGGAGTTGTCAATTGGCGTGTCGATGAAGTTGAGGGTTACATCGAGACCGGTGACGTAGCCGGACGCTTCGAGGGTTTGTTCGGCTGTCTCGCCGGCGGCAAGGTTGACCGTGAAACCCGCAGTGTATTCGCAATCGCACGTGCTGCCGGCAGGGGGGTAGAAGCACCCGCCGTCCTCGATGGTGGCATCCGGATCGTAATTGCATGCCGCTGAATCCGTGCATCCTGAGCACGTGGATTCATCGCCACCGCATACGCCGCATCCGTCGATTTCATAGGCGCACGTGCCGTCGTCCTCCACTGCATTGGGGTCGTAGTTGCAGGCGGCAGAGTCGGTGCAACCGAAGTACTGGCAATTGGTCGTCATTTCGACGCAGGTGGTGAAGCAGCTTCCGTCTGAGGCGATGGTGGGCACGAAGGCCTCCGCTACCACGATGGGGTGGAATTCGAGGTTCACCGAGCCGCCAGCCACGGCGTGGCAGTAGCTCATCATCGTGCCGACCTGCGCTTGGGGGTTGTTGGTACACGAGCCCTCAACGTCGTAGCAGTTGTCAATCGGACCGTCTGACCAACCACACCAGTGCGTGTGGTTCGACCCGAAGTTGTGGCCGAGTTCGTGGCCCACCACGTTCAAGTTCCAGGCGTAGTTATTGAGGTTGTACGTATTGCCTGATTCGAGGTTTGCACTGAATCCGGCCGCGTAGGAGGGGGAACATACGACGTCTAGGTAGGCGATGCCTCCTGTGCCAGTGTTGGTTCTGCGACTAAGCAGGTGAACGATGTCGCGTTGGATGCCGGACAGGTTGGAGTTATTGAGCCACTCCAAGCGGAAGGTGTCAAGCATGCTGCTAGCGTCGTTGATGATTCCGTTATACGGATCGGTGGTTTCCCACACGTGGATGTACGAGGCCTGCACGTTTATGAGCGCGTCGACGCTTTCCGTGTAAATGGTGTTTACCCCGGCCATGATGGCGAGGGCCCATTCCACCGCTGGATAGCAGTCGTTGCCGAATGTGCCGTACGTGTGGAAGTCGATGTCGATGGCGACTTCGACGCAATCGGTGAGTTGATTGGACGTCGATGGAGGCGGTTGCATCCCCATGGGCATCACGTCCCGGCGCGGTCCGTATTCGTCCACTCCGCACTCGAATTCCATTGGGCCGGCCGCATCGGCGAGTAAGAACAGCACATGCTTGCCGTCTGCACCGTTGCGGATGGCGCTCAGGTCATATTGCCGGCCGCGGTATTGGATGGTGCCCATTACAAAATCCTCCATCACGACAATGGTGCCTTTGATTCCCGATGAAACCACGCGGTAGGAGAGCAGCTTGGGGCGGTAGATCTCCTCTGTAAATTTGCCTCCGGCTTGCGATCGCCCAATCATGAAGGCATCGCTGAAGGGGAGGAAGGACTCCAATTCAATCGGCAGGGTTTTGCCGCCGAGGAAAGGGAGCAAGAGGGTCCACTCGTTGTATTTGTGCTGACGGATGTCCGCGAAAGCCTCCTCGACCAAACCAAGGCCCACGTGGTTGGCCGCGTTCACCGTTGGGATTTCATCGGCTGCAAGCGTTTGGGATTCGAACAGCGCGATGGGCGCCTCCGCTTGGGTGCATTGGGCGTCAACCCGCAAAAACCCTCCGAACGCCAAAGCGACCAGCAAGAACAATCCGCGGTAATTGGGCGGTTTTACAGCAGGAGAAAGCATAGACCTTGGTTTTAGTTAAAGTTAATGCATTTCAATTTGCATCTTTGCACCATCGGTCGCGAACGCGCGATTCCCTGGTTCCGTAGCTCAACTGGATAGAGCA
>DJYV01000149.1:0-2237 GCA_002448555.1 Flavobacteriales bacterium UBA6969 | reverse complement strand
GGATAGAGCATCTGCCTTCTAAGCAGACGGTTTTGGGTTCGAGTCCCAACGGAATCACATAGCAAATGCTCTGAAACCTCGGTATACCGGGGGTTTCGTGCGTTTTAGGGTAGTCTGTTGTTCACACAATGTCTATCAGTAAAACCCAGTGAATCAGAGGGTTTGTGAATATTTATGGGCGCCATAGTGGGCGACACTTTCGTATCTTGAAATAGAGTCGCTTGCCATGAAAATCACCTTTAAACTGGAGCATCCTAAGCGGAATCGCTCAGCTGTCAGCGCACGTGTGTATCACGAGAAACAACGCTACAAATTCGCCACGGGAATCAGCGTGCCAACTGCCCTTTGGTCCGGTAATGCCGGTGGTCTTAAGACGGGTGTGCAGGTAACTGCGAAGCACGGAATGACGCCGTTGACCGCACAGAATGTAAATGATTCGCTTGCCCGCATTGAAAGGAAATTTGCACTCTCATGGAGTGAATGATCTCCTTGAGTTGTTGAGCCTTTTTGGAGGTGAGTTTGCGGAAGAGAATCTGCATGTGAACGAAAGTGAGACATCTGCCATTTATCAGGTCGACGGTCTATGGAATTATATGATGTGTCAATCGAAATGCTCTGAGTTGCCAAGTGGCAAGTGGCGAATGATTGATATGCAAACATTGTCTGAATTCCGTTCGCAACTGCCCACCGCCAATGTTTGGCTGTCAAACGAAGAGCTTATTCATGTAGATGGCAGCGCTATCAAAGCACCTTATATAGCCTGGTCAGGACAATTAATGATGCTAGGCACTGGGTACTCAGAGACTTGTGTTTGCGAGACTCACGAGCGGCCAAAGGTTGAATACACTTATTGCAGGAAATATGATGAAGGGGGTGACCCAACTACTTTCGCCACTTGCGCTCAGGAAAAAGTTGAAGATGGATGGTACCCTCTTGGAGGGATATCCTCATATCGGCAAAATGGCAACGACTATATTGGTCAAGCTTTTTGGCGCTGGGCTGAATAACCAATCAAAACCGACCAAATGAAACACTTACTTACCGCAATCGCGTGCTGCTTGGCAGTGGCTGGAAGTGCGCAGACGCCTTACAATCCTGATGCAGATGGGGATGGATTTGTTGGTTCTGAAGATTTACTTGAGCTGCTCACGGAGTTTGGCACAAGTTTTACGCCATTATTTTATTCAAGTGATGTAAATACGGTCAGCATGATGCCTTGGGGCTATTATCCTTCGGACTCCATAATCAACCCAATGTTTTTTATAGATGAGTTAGCTCCTTTATACATCATGGATGCAAGAGAAATTATAGGATTAGTGGATGAGTTTTGGCTTTCCCAAGCGACCCTAGAAATCCATATAGATATTGATTTGGAAGATGAGCCATTTGAATTTTGGCCACTGGACGGAGCAGAATTTTGGATAATCTCAAGGAAAGACGTCTTTAGGAAGTACGAATTTTGGGTGTCGAATAATAACGTCGGTACTGTGTCGCTACATCACTTAATTGAGTATGATTCTCCCAGTGGAGGTAGTAATAGCCAATACGACCATGACATGCCATACATCCTCAAGTATCTGTGGCTTGGCGAAGAGCTGATTCTCATTCGCTAACCAAATCGCGAAGAAAAACCGCGATTATTTGACCATGGTTACTACGGCGATGCAGATGAGAATGCTGGTTATTTTTAAGGTTGCCTACCCCTTACTCTGCCCAGCGTTAGTTGACTGAATTCCACGGTTAGCAGGGAATTATTTTTTGCGTTTGAAGTAAAATCGAGTAACAAAGATTCCGTTACCATCTTTTTCACCTGCATCAGATTCGACTCCAGAATTGACACTGATCAATTCCCAATTATCCGCCATCATCGCATTGACTTTGCTGTTAATTATTGCATCGTTGGCAGCTATGTTTTCGAAACGAATTCCAGCCATGCTATAAAAATTAAGCAATTTGATCTCTTCGTAGTCTTTTACACGAATGTCCTTTCTGGATGATTTATTTCGTCCACCTTCTATACTTCCCGTTTCAAAATCTGTGTGATTTCTTGTTTCAGATGCAGTTATAATTCTCGAACGGCCAAGACCTCCAGGCACTATGGATTCGATTACCGTAAATGAAGTGAACTCATATTGCGCAGCTAGGGGTTCAGCAGTAAGAGTAAGAAAGGCGATTAGTAGAGCTGAAAAAGAAAAGCGGGAGGTGAAGGTCATGAGAAATGATTTTAGAGGATTACA
>DJYV01000061.1:7593-17951 GCA_002448555.1 Flavobacteriales bacterium UBA6969 | reverse complement strand
GAACCGCCAGCCGTGCAACTGAGGTCGCCATTGGGGGAGCAATTCGGGCCACAGGTCCTCATCGGCGAGGGCTTTGGCCCACTGCTGTTTTTGGCGCAATCCCCACATGAACACGGCCAATGAAAAGGGCAGCACGAGCAGAATCGCCCACCACGCCTCGTTTTCCAATTGGACATTGGGGGCAATGCGCTTGATGCTGTAGTACCCGACGAAAAGGGCCACCCAGAAGATGACTTCAGCGAGTGCCAATGCGACGCCATTCGCAAACACCTTGAATTTTCGTTGATGTCGAGTGTTCATATCAGGGTGCGGATGGCGAATTGACGAAGGAGGAATTCGATGAAAAAGGCCAAAACGGCGGCGATGCCATAAGGCAGGAATTCCTCGGTTTTCTGGTTGTAGCGAAGCACGTTGAACCGGGTTTTCTCCAGTTCGTCGATTTCGGTGTAGATGCTCGCCAGCTTCTCGCCATTGGTGGCTCGGAAGTAGCGGCCGCCGGTGAGTTTGGCGATTTCACGAAGGACGGTCTCATCGATTTCGACTTCCACCCAGTCGTACTGGAATTGATTCCCCATTTTGGCGACGGGGCTGCGGGCTTTGCCGATGGTGCCAACGCCGATGGTGTAGACGCGGATGTCATTCAATTTGGCCAGCTGAGCCGCATCAAGCGGTTCAATTTTCCCGGCGTTGTTGACGCCGTCGGTGAGCAGAATGACCACTTTGCTTTCGGCTTCAGAATCCTTGAGGCGGTTGACTGCGGTGGCAAGCCCCATCCCGATGGAGGTGCCGCCTTCGAGCAAGCCCGTTTGAAGTTCGCCAATGCCGTTCATCACCACGCGCTGGTCGGTGGTCAGGGGGATTTGCGTAAAGGCTTCTCCTTCGTAGGCCACCACACCAATCCGATCGTTGGGGCGGTCATTCACAAAATCCGTCGCGACGGTTTTGGAGGCTTCGAGGCGGTTGGGGTCGAAGTCCTTGCTCAGCATGGAGGCCGATAAATCCATGCTCAACACAATGTCAATGCCTTCGCGGGTCAAGTCCTCAACCGATGAAGCCGATTGAGGGCGGGCGGCGGCAATAGTAAGCAAACCAATGGTCAGGGTGCGCAGCGCGTAGGGGATTTCAGGAATGCATTGAAACCCCATGTTTTTCCAGGTCAACTGGCTTTCGGGAGATTCCCAGCTCCACACCAATCCGGAAAACCGCTGGCCGGACTGCACATGAAGCCGCAGACCAATGTGCAATGCAATCAGCGCGCCGAGCCAGAGCAGGGCGGGTGATTCAAATTCAAAATGCTGACTGGCGTAAGACAGGCTAATAACGTAGGTGACGACGGCAAGGATATGCGGTATGAGGGTAGCCAGATTGCGCATCATCCTTGACTGTTTTCGGGGGCAATGGTGGTGACTTCCACGAAGCGGATGCCCTGTTCAATGATGCGCTGGTGATCGGCTGCCTGAGGCGACCATTTGGCAAATTTGACCAAGTCGGTCAAGCTCAACAATTCGAGGATCAGTTCTTTTTCGTGGGCGCGGATGGGCAAATGCACCAACCCGCTCCGCAGCTCGTCCGTCGAACGTTCCATGGCCGGGTAGTTGTACCTCCGTTCGAAATACGTTCGCATCACTTCACTCACAGCGGCGTGGTGAGCCTTGATGTGCCCCTGCTTCCAAACGGCCTCCTTCTCAATGCGATCCAATTCACGAAGGGCCATGATGTGCGCGGGTTCGAGCGGGGCTGCAGGTGTAGATTCTACGACCTCCTCAACAGGGCGATTGCGCCACCACCGCATGAAGAAGAACGCCAGTCCGAGTGCAGCGGCTAGGGCCAAGAACCAGGGCAGCCAGCGCTGCAGTTGCTCTTGCCACGACCATTGAACGCGACGGATGTCGGCGTGTCCAGCGATTTGTCCGGGCTCGCCGGGCGGGGCGAGCAGTACGTTCAACAGCAGGGGGTTGGAGGCAATGGTGTCCGTGCCCCAGACCAGTAAAGCCGGGGGGATGGCGAGGTACCCACTGTCCCATGCGGTGATTTCATACGCGCGTTCCACGCGGATAACGGGGTTGCCGGCTTCGCCTTCGATGGCCGTTGTGTCAGCACCCAACACCTGAAGGATTTCCAAGCCTCCCGGAATGGTGTCTTGCCATGCAGGCCACTCAAACGACCCACTGCCGGTGGTTACATCGCGGTCGGCTTGAACGCGCAGCATCGTTGGGTCACCAATGGCAATGACAGTTGTGTCCACGGTCATGCGCACCTGTTGCGCGTGCGCTTCCAGCGTACCCCAGCCGCTCCATGCAGCGAGGATGCAAAGGCATATGCAGCTCATTCTACCCACGGCGATCGAACAGTTGCATCAAAGGTTGAACATAGGGTCGGTCGGTACAGAGCACGGCCTGATCGACACCAGAACGGGCAAACATGGCTTTCAGCTCGGCTTCGCGGACTTTTTCGCGCTTCGCATGGGTGCTCCGTGTGGATTTTCGGCCGGTGAAGACCCACTTGGTCTGACCGGATTCGGGGTCTTGCACAGGAATCCATCCGATGGAGGGCAGCTGCCGATCGAGTGGGTCGGTCACGCGCAATGCCACGAGGTCGTGCCTCCGGCCCGCTTGGCGCAGCGTCTGGTCAAAACCTTCATCCCGGAAGTCGGAAATGAGGAATGCGATGGTCCGCTTTTTCATGGCGGAGAGGAAATGTTCGAGTGCCGAATTGATGTCGGTGCCTTTGCCCTCGGGTTCCACTTCGATGATTTCCCGAATGATGCGCAAGATGTGGGAGCGGCCTTTTTTGGGCGGGATGAACCGTTCGATGCGGTCGCTAAACAGCACGGCGCCCACTTTGTCGTTATTCCCAATGGCGCTGAATGCCAACACTGCGCTGAGCTCAGTGATGAGGTCGCGTTTTGTTTGCTTGCAGGTGCCGGTTGCATTGGATCCACTGACATCGAGCAACAGGAACACCGTGAGTTCGCGTTCTTCTTCAAACACCTTGACGTACGGGTGGCCCATGCGCGCCGTGACATTCCAATCGATGGTTCGGATTTCGTCGCCGTGCTGGTATTCGCGGTTTTCGGAGAAGGCCATGCCGCGTCCCTTGAACGCGCTGTGGTATTCGCCCGAAAAAATCCGGTCGCTCAGTCCGCGGGTTTTCAGTTCAACCCGCCGTACCCGTTGAATCAATTCGGTCGTGTCCATGCATCAAGGCACCTGCACGTTGTCCATGATCTCGGTGATGATCTGTTCGGTGCTGATGTTTTCAGCCTCCGCCTCGAAGGTCAGGCCAACGCGGTGGCGCAACACGTCCAACGAGACCGCGCGCACATCTTCCGGTGTCACGTAACCGCGGTGATTGAGGAATGCGTGGGCCTTGGAGGCCACGCCCAAGCCGATGCTGGCACGCGGAGAAGCGCCGAAGTTGATCAATTGGGTGAGGTGGCCCATCCCGTACTGCCCGGGTTCGCGGGTGGCGAAAACGAGGTCTACGATGTAGCGCTCAATTTTTTCGTCGAGGTAGATTTCCTTGACCAGTTTGCGCGCTTCGATGATGTCTTGTGGCTTCACCACTTGGGTGGGCTTGGGCAATCCACCCGGTGTCAAATTTGCTCGGACAATCTGTTGTTCCTCGGACTTGCTCGGGTAACCGATGACCACCTTGAGCAGGAATCGGTCCACTTGTGCTTCTGGGAGGGGGTAGGTACCTTCTTGCTCTACCGGGTTTTGCGTGGCCAATACCAAGAAAGGCTCTGGCAATGGGTATGAATCCGGACCGATGGTGACTTGGCGTTCTTGCATTGCCTCGAGCAGGGCGCTTTGCACCTTGGCCGGAGCCCGGTTAATCTCGTCCGCCAGCACGAAGTTGGCGAATACGGGCCCCTTCTTCACCGAGAATGCCTCGGACTTCTGGTTGTAAATCATGGTGCCCACGAGGTCGGCGGGCAGCAGATCGGGCGTGAATTGGATGCGGCTGAAGTTGGCCGCGATGGATTCGGAGAGGCTCTTGATGGCCAGCGTCTTGGCCAGCCCGGGTACGCCTTCCAGCAACACGTGTCCGTTGCCGAGGAGGCCGATCAGCAACCGGTCGACCATGCCGGCTTGGCCGACAATGACCTTGCCCAATTCCATGCGCAGGAGGTCGACAAACTGACTCGCTTTGCCGATGCGTTCGTTCAGGGCGCGGATGTCGGGAGCGGCAGAGGTACTGCCCGCTGCCTCAGGTGTTTCGACCGGCGTTTCGACCGGAGCGATGTCCGGGGTGATTTCAGGTGTGGATTCTTGGTCCATAAGATTCAGTCGGTTGGTTTGACGACGACGTCATGCGAATATACCTTTCGGTTGAGCCTCCGGTTGGGTGGACTTCATAAAATCATGTTAAAGAGCCAATGAACACGAAAAAACACAACTTCGCCACGATCATCGATTGCGTGCGGGAATTCCACGATGCGTTTGGAATTGCCAATGGGGATTCGCCTCAGGGTCAATTGGATGAAGGCACTGTTCGCCTGCGTCATCGACTGATGGCCGAGGAGACGGAGGAATACCTCGAAGCGGCATTGGCCGGCGACACCGTTGAGGTCGCGGATGCCCTTGGCGACCAACTGTACATACTCTGCGGTACCATCTTGAGCCATGGGATGCAGCACGTCATCGAGGAAGTATTCATGGAAATTCAGTCCTCTAACATGAGCAAATTGGGGGCCGACGGCCAACCGATTTACCGCGAAGACGGCAAGGTCATGAAGGGCCCCAATTATTTCCGGCCCAACATTGCGGCCATCCTCGAATCCGTCGAAGCCTGATGCTGGACCGTTTTTTTTACCGTTCACTCGACGCGGCCAAACAGGGCAATGTCTTCTGGCTCAACGCGGTGTTCAAAAGGATCCTGCCGTTCAACGCCCCGCATGGCATTCGCGTGCTGGTATTCAGCGATGAAGAAGTTCGGGTGGCGCTGCCCGACCGCCGTTCCAACCGCAACCACCTCAAAGGAACCCATGCGTGTGCCATCGCCACAGCGTGTGAGTTTTGTTCAGGGTTGGCGGTGCTCGCCCATTTTGACATGAAGGATTACCGCCTCATCATGAACCGGTTAGAAGTGGACTACATGCGCCGGCCAGTGAAGGGCGGATGTGTGGCCAAAGCCGACATCTCACCCAATCTTCGAGCAGAGGTGCAGAAGCTGATTGAAAGCTCCGCCGATGGTGCAGCGCGTTTTGTCATGCCCTCGGTGCTGCTTGACGCCTCCGGCGAAACCGTGGCGCGTGCCACGATTCACTGGCACGTGAAGGCGTGGGACGATGTAAAGTACAAGCCCACGGCTTGAGGTTGGAAACTCCTTCAGGCCCTGACTTTCTCAGCCTTTCCGGTCGTATCTTTACGGACGAAATTTACAGGAGGCAGACATGATCAACATCACCCTACCGGATGGAACGGTAAAGCAAGTCGAAAACGGCACGACCGCATTGGACGTAGCCATGGGCATCAGCGAGGGCCTCGCGCGCAATGTGTTGGCCGCTGAGGTCAACGGCGAAGTGTGGGATCCGCAGCGCAGCATCAACGAAGATGCCACGCTCAACTTGCTGACCTGGCGCGACGACGAAGGCAAGCGCACGATGTGGCACAGTTCTGCCCACCTGATGGCCGAGGCGCTTGAGGCGCTGTACCCCGGTGTCAAGTTCTGGGTAGGGCCACCCATCGAAAACGGTTTTTACTACGACGTGGACTTCGGTGAGCACACCATCACGGACAAAGACTTTCCGGCCATCGAGTCCAAAATGATGGAATTGGCCAAGCAGAAGAATCCTTACATCCGCCGCGAAATGAGCAAGGCCGAAGCCTTGGCTTACTTCCAAGAAAAAGGGGATGAGTACAAATTGGACTTGCTGGAAGGCCTCGAGGACGGGACCATCACGTTTTACGACCAAGGCAACTTCACGGATCTATGCCGTGGGCCACACATGCCCCACACGGGTTTTGTCAAGGCGTGCAAAGTCATGTCCATTGCGGGTGCCTACTGGAAAGGCGACGAGTCCCAGAAGCAATTGACCCGCGTGTACGGAATCACGTTCCCGAAAAAGCAAGAGCTGAAGGAATACCTCGAATTGCTCGAGCAGGCCAAGGCTCGGGACCACCGAAAGTTGGGCAAGGAGATGGACCTGTTCCACTTCTCCGAAAAGGTGGGCCAGGGTTTGCCGCTGTGGTTGCCGAAAGGTGCCGATCTTCGGATGCGGCTCGAATCCTTTTTGAAGGAGGCCCAGCGCAAAGCCGGGTACGAAGGCGTCATCACACCGCACATCGGCAACAAAGAACTCTACATCACCAGTGGCCACTACGCCAAGTACGGAGAGGACAGTTTCCAGCCCATCAATACCCCGGCGGAAGGCGAAGAGTACCTGCTCAAGCCGATGAACTGTCCGCACCACTGCGAGATTTTCAAGTCGCGTCCCCGCAGCTACCGTGACCTGCCCATACGGTTTGCGGAGTTCGGCACGGTGTACCGGTACGAGCAGTCCGGTGAATTGCACGGTTTGACCCGCGTACGGGGCTTCACCCAGGACGACGCGCACATTTTCTGCACCGTCGACCAAATGAAGGAGGAGGTGGGCAATGTCATCGACCTGGTTTTATACATCTTCCGCACGCTGCAGTTTGATGATTTCATCGCACAAGTCAGCCTGCGCGACCCGGATAATCCGAGCAAGTACATCGGGGAAGATGCCAATTGGGACAAAGCCGAAAAAGCCATCCAAGAAGTGGCAGACGAGAAGGGCCTGACGACGGTCGTGGAACTCGGGGAAGCCGCATTCTACGGGCCAAAACTCGACTTCATGGTGCGCGATGCCATCGGCCGAAAGTGGCAACTCGGCACGGTGCAGATTGACTACAATTTGCCCGAGCGATTTGAGCTCGAATACGTCGGTGCAGACAACGCGAAACACCGCCCGGTGATGATCCACCGAGCGCCGTTTGGATCCATGGAACGATTCGTGGCCATCCTCATCGAACACTGCGCGGGGAAGTTCCCGCTGTGGTTGACTCCAGAACAGGTCAAAATCCTGCCGATTTCCGACCGATTTAACGAATATGCAGAAAGGGTTTCAAAAGTCCTTGAAAATCACGATATTCGCGCCCTCGTTGACGACCGGTCAGAGAAGGTGGGAAAAAAGATTCGGGATGCCGAATTGCAGAAGGTTCCCTACATGCTCATCTTGGGAGAAAACGAGGCCAACGAAGGAACCGTATCCGTGCGCAGGCAGGGAGAAGGCGACTTGGGAGGCATGAGCATCGAAGCATTCGCTGAGCACATTCGCTCAGAAATTGCCGAGATGTTGAAATGACAGATGTATCACTGAAACAGAAGCGTTATAGCCATTAGAAGGAAAAGGACCCCTTACCGGGGCCGCGTTCGAAGAGAGGATCTTCACCGCATCAATGACAAAATTGAAGTGGCGCAGGTACGTGTGGTGGGCGACAATGTCGAGCCTGCTGTCATGAACACGCTCGACGCCATTCAATTGGCCCGGGAGATGGAATTGGACTTGGTGGAAATTTCCCCCAAGGCAGATCCGCCCGTTTGCCGCATCATTGAGTACAAGAAGTTCCTGTACGACCAGAAAAAGAAGCAAAAAGAAATCAAAGCGAAGCAGCAGAAGGTGGTAGTCAAGGAAATCCGTTTCGGACCGAACACGGACGACCACGACTTCCAATTCAAGCTGAAGCACGCCAAGAAATTTTTGCAAGAGGGCTCCAAGCTCAAGGCGTACGTTTTCTTTCGCGGTCGAACCATTGTGTTTAAGGAGCGCGGGGAAATTTTGCTTTTGAAGTTTGCGCAGGAACTCGAGGAATACGGAACGGTTGAACAGCTGCCGAAGCTCGAGGGAAAGCGCATGACGGTCATGTTCAATCCGAAGAAAAATTAATAACCATAAAATCTAAGGCCATGCCGAAGATGAAAACAAAAGGAAGCGCCAAAAAGCGCTTTAAGTTCACGGGGACTGGGAAGATCAAGCGGAAGCACGCCTTCAAGAGTCACATCTTGACCAAGAAGGGCACGAAGCAGAAGCGCAACTTGACGCACTCTACCACGGTTGACAAGACCAACGTAGCGAGCGTGAAGCGCCAACTTTGTGCATAAGCACTCCAACTAATTCAATCACCCCTGGTACGTTTAACCCGGTAACCGGCTTTCAAGACTGGATTTCGCCAGCGCCGTCTACCAAAAAAAACACTTTAAAATGCCAAGAGCAACCAATTCAGTCGCATCGAGGGCGCGACGTAAAAAAATCCTCAAGATGGCCAAAGGGTACTACGGTGCCCGCAAGAATGTTTGGACCGTCGCTAAGAACGCCGTAGAGAAAGGCTTGTTGTACGCTTACTCAGGACGTAAGCAGCGCAAGCGTCAATTCCGTTCATTGTGGATCCAGCGCATCAACGCCGGAGCTCGCCAGCACGGAATGTCCTACAGCGAATTCATGGGCAAGTGCTCAAAGAAAGGAATCGAACTGAACCGCAAGGTGTTGGCGGACCTCGCCATGAACCACCCTGACGCCTTCAAGGCCGTTGTGAATCAGGTCAAATAAAGCTGGAACTCCAGCACGAGAAAAGCCGGCGCAAGCCGGCTTTTTTGTTGCCATCGTCTTTCAAATTTGGATGGTATGGAAATGCGTTGTAACCTGCATCACAATCCCTTACCAATGAAACACATCATGATCATCAGCGCTGCGTGCGCTGTTCTTTGGGGGTGTGCCGGAGGCGGTGCGCCGTTGACCCAAGACGAAGTGACTGCCTTCGTCACCAACCACATCGAGAGCCAAGTGGGCTACGATGAAGCTGTTGCACCTTACATCGCTGGCCTTTCCGAGGAGATGAAGTACTTCCGGGCGGGGCAGGCTGAGCCAATGAACGCTGACCTGTCAAATGTAGATGGCGAATGGTTTTACGAAGATTCCGTTACCGTGGAGGTCCTTGATGTCCAGTTGTACGGAGCCGCCGCCAGCGTCATGGGCGTGGTGCACTTTTACAACTTCGGCGAAGCGGGTCACCGCTCGTTCCACGGCACGGTTGTGCGCGATGGTGACCGCGTCCGTTGGGACCGCTGGTTCCACCAAGACCACGGCCAGCTCGCACGCAGCTACATCCCAATCGAATCGGAAGTGGAGGGGGCAGAAGCGCTCTGCAATTCGATGCTTTGGATGAGTTTGCAAGCCGACGGCAATGCCGCGGGCGCCTTGTCCGACTCATTGCTTGAGGTCGACCCGACCATGGCGATGGCCCACGTCGGTCAGTTGTGGCGCGCCTGGTTCCAAAGCGATGTTGAAACGTGGAATGCGAATGTTACTGCGGCTGTAGCGAAAGCCACGGACCCTGCGACCAAGCATTACTTGATGTCGCACTCTGAAGATTTTGGAGACCAGCTTGAAAATGCGCGCATCGCGCACAACCTCGCCCCAGACTCGCCCCTCAACCAAGTCAACCTCGCTTGGCAATTGATGGGCAAGGATGACGCCGCGGCACGTATCTTATTGGAGCGCGCAACAGAACGTTGGAGTTCATTGGGCGGGCCACACAATTTGCTTGGTTATCTGAACATGAACGAAGGCGACATGGAAGCTGCAGAGCGGAGCTTTAAAATGTACGTGCGCTTGGCACCTGAAGTGGCCAATGCCCATGACAGCATGGGGGACTTTTACGCCAAGCAAGGTGACAACGAGAACGCGCGAGCGTGTTATGAGAAAGCCTTGGAATTGGATCCTTCCTTCTCAGCATCTCAAAAGAAAATCGACGAGCTGGAATCGTAATCAGCAATGTTTTCAAATTGAAAAACCCCGGACGATTCCGGGGTTTTTTTGTGCGGTTGAGCCAGGGCACGAGCAGAAATCAGTTCGCTTTCAGCGCGCGGTCTTTGGCCAAGGCTGCGACGGTGTAGTCCGGCTTGATGCGCAGTGCCTCCGAATAATCCGAAATGGCACCTGATCGGTCGCCTAAACTCTCGCGAGCCAACCCACGATTGAAAAACGCCTGGTGGTAGTAGGGCAGTCGCTTGATTGCTTCGGTAAACCAAAAGGCAGCGCTATCGTACTGGGCGTAGTACTCCAAATGGATGTAACCTTGGTTGAAAGAAGCCGTGGCATTGCTTGAGTCCAGGGCCAGGATTTCTCTGTATTCAGCGAGGGCTTCATCCAGGCGCCGGTCTTCCTGTAGGAACATCGCCAAATTGTAGTGTGCTTCTACGGAGAATGGTCTAAGCTCAATGGCCGACCGGTAGAACTCTTCTGCAATGGGGTCCCCCAGTTCAGCAAGGAAAAGGCCCAAGGAAATGAACCCGTCAAAGAAGGATGGATTGACTTCAATGGCTGTCTGCAG
>DJYV01000061.1:3889-7206 GCA_002448555.1 Flavobacteriales bacterium UBA6969 | reverse complement strand
GCCTCGTGGAGTTGATCGTCGATGCGAAGCGCTTGGTTCAAATCGTCAAAGGCCCGTTCAAACTGGTTCAAATGGATGTTGAATTCAGCTCGTCGCATCAAGCAGGGGGTGCTTTCAGATGCGAACCGGATGCACGCGTTGAGCTCCGTCAAGCACGCTTCCATGTTCTGCATGCGGTACAGCATGTCAACGCGGTTTTCCCAGGCTGGAGCGAAGGTGGAGTCAGCCTTCAAGGCCAGACCCCAATCTTCAAAAGCACCCTGTGGGTTGCCTTGGTTCGCTTGGTATTGGGCGCGTGCGTGGTACGGTTCGGGTGTGTTGGGCGCTTCCAAGATCGCCGCTTCCAAGGAGTCGACGCGGGAGGATACGGACACAGCCGTTTGTTCAGGGCCGCCCTCACCGCACGATGTCAACCCGAAGCAAAGCAAAACCAGGGCCCCGAATCCGAGAGCCCTGGTTGTCGCGTAGATTCGAAAGAGTCGGTCCATGCTCACCGGTTTACACCGCTTCGACGGCTTCAACAGGTTCGGTGGCCTTAGGAGCCGGGGCCATTGCTTCTTTGATTTTGGTTTCGAGTTCCTCCATCAATTCGGGGTTGTCCTCGATGAGGGCGCGCACAGCATCGCGGCCTTGACCCAATTTCGTGTCGCCGTAGCTGAACCAGGAGCCGGACTTGTTGATGATGTTCATCTCGACGCCGAGGTCAATGATCTCGCCTGATTTGGAAATGCCTTGACCGTACAGGATGTCGAATTCGGCCCGTCGGAACGGCGGTGCTACTTTGTTCTTAACGATTTTCACCTTGGTGCGGTTGCCCATGACCTTGTCGCCGTCCTTGATTTGGGTGGAGCGGCGAATGTCGAGGCGAACAGACGAGTAGAATTTCAACGCGTTTCCACCAGTTGTGGTTTCGGGATTGCCGAACATGATGCCGATTTTCTCGCGCAGCTGGTTGATGAAGATGCAGCAGCAGCCGGTTTTGCTGATGGAGCCGGTCAGTTTACGCAGGGCTTTTGACATCAGGCGTGCTTGGAGGCCGACGGAAGAGTCGGACATTTCACCTTCGATTTCAGCACGGGGCGTGAGGGCGGCGACGGAATCAATCACGATCAAGTCGATGGCGCCTGAGCGGATGAGGTTGTCCGCGATTTCGAGGCCTTGCTCACCGTTGTCTGGCTGGGAAATCAGTAGGTTTTCGGTGTCGACGCCGAGGTTTTCTGCGTAATACTTATCGAACGCATGCTCCGCGTCGATGATGGCGCAGATTCCACCTTGCTTTTGTGCTTGCGCGATGGCGTGGATGGCAAGGGTCGTCTTACCCGAGCTTTCAGGGCCATATATTTCGACCACGCGTCCTTTTGGGTAGCCTTGAATGCCCAACGCCAAGTCCAGCGTTAGGGATCCGGATGGGATGGATTCGATTTTTTCAACGGCTTCGTCTCCGAGCTTCATAACGGTCCCTTTGCCGTAAGTCTTATCCATGCGGTCCAAGGTCAACTGGAGTGCTTTGAGTTTTTGTGCTTCTGCAGACATTTTTTCGTGTTTTAAGCGAAGGTATCCTACCTACATCGTAATGAACTTACGGAGTGGGGTGTTTTTTGTCAACGACGTGCCCACGTTTGCCGTTGGGTCTGGTTTACAGGCCGAATCCAGCGAGGACTTCAGCGGCGTGGTCTTTGGTCTTGGGTTTCAAAATGACCGAGGCGATGGAGCCGTTTTCATCGATGAGAAAGGTCGTGCGGTGCGTGCCTTCGTATTCCTTTCCCATGAATTTTTTGAGTCCCCACACCCCGAATGCTTTGTGAAGACTGAGGTCTTCATCGCACGCTAAGTCAAAAGCAATGTTGTACTTCTCGATGAACTTCAGGTGCTTCGCGGCGGGATCAGGGCTTACGCCGAGCACTTCGATTCCCGCCTCGCTGAGGCTATTGTAGTGTTCGGTCAAATTGCACGCTTGCGTGGTGCAGCCGGACGTCATATCTCGGGGATAGAAATAGAGTGCGAGTTTCTTGCCGGCATAATCAGCAAGAGAGCGTGCGCTTCCGTCCTGGAGGGTTGTTTCAAAAGCTGGGGCAGGGGTTCCTGCGGCCAGGGGGTTGGCAGTCATTGGCATACCCAAATAACAGTTATTTTTCCTTCAAGTTCGTTAGTTGCTCTGCATAATTCTTCCCAATTTGCCAACCCATGATGCCATTGCCTCCATATGCCGATGTATTGGTGCCGCTTCCGTTGCCCAACCTCCTTACGTATACGACGGAAGGAGTAGAAGACGCATTGGAAGTCGGCATGCGCGTGGTGGTGCAAGTGGGTGCGCGCAAACGGTATACAGGAGTCGTGTGCCGCTTGCATCAGGATGCCCCAAAGGGCTACGCAGCGCGTGCCATGGATGCTTTGGTGGATGACCGTCCGGTGGTGGCACTGGGTCAATTGCGCATGTGGGAATGGATGGCCGGGTATTACATGTGCACCCGCGGAGAAGTCATGGCAGCGGCCTTGCCCAGTGGTTTGAAGCTGTCCAGTCAAACGCGGTTGGTGGTCCACCCGGAGGCCAACGTCGATGATTTGCGCAGCATGGCGCCCCAAGCGCAGGTACTCTTCGATGCCATCGAATTGCGCAAGGGCCTCCAGCTTTCCGAAGCGGCTGAAGTGCTGGACGTGAAGCACCCACAGCGATGGGTCAATCAACTCGTCCAAGCGCAATTAATTGTCTCCGAAGAGGAATGGAAGGAACGGTACAAACCCAAGACGGAGCGCACCCTCCAATTGCCTGAATCGCTGCGTGACGAAGCGGCGCTGGGAGCAGCCTTGGATGAATTGGACCGCCGGGCTCCGAAGCAAGCGCGTATTCTGACCGCGTTTCTCCAGCTGGTGGAAGAGCAGGGCGGCGAGCGCGATGCCATCGTGTCCGAGAAGGAAGTGCTGGTGCGGGCGGATGCCGATGCTGCGGCGGTCAAACGCATGGAAATGAAAGGGCTGTGGGAGCGGGGTGAACGCGCATTGGATGCCAACGAGCAAACGGATGCCAACCGGCTTGTTCCTTTGCCGGCTTTGAGTGCCCATCAAGCGGAAGCTTACACGGCATTGCGGGCGAGCCAGCAGGCCGGGCGCATGGCGTTGCTCCACGGCGTCACCGGATCCGGTAAGACGGAGGTATACATCCACCTCATTGCGGATGCCCTCGAACGCGGCGAGACGGTGCTCTTCCTCGTTCCAGAAATCGCTTTGACCACCCAACTCATCCAGCGGCTATCCCATCACTTTGCCGCATTCATGCATGTCTACCACAGCCGGTTCACGCGCCGCGAGCAAACAGAAAC
>DJYV01000061.1:0-3495 GCA_002448555.1 Flavobacteriales bacterium UBA6969 | reverse complement strand
CGGTCCGCCTTGTTTTTGCCGATGCAACAGCTTGGTTTGATTATCGTGGACGAGGAGCACGAGCCCAGCTTCAAGCAATACGATCCGGCGCCTCGGTACCAAGCCCGTGACGTGGCGATGTGGATGGCGGCCCGCGACCAGGCGTTTTGCGTCTTGGGTTCAGCGACCCCTTCTGTCGAAACGCATTGGCTTACGACCCAAGGGCGTATCGATCGGGTGGAGATGAGCGAGCGCTACGGCGGCGTGATGCTCCCGGAAATCTGGTGCGCCGATCTTCGAAAGGCCCACCGGCAACGCGCCATGCACGGGCATTTTTCGCGCTTGTTGAAATTGGAGATGGAGGCGGTGCTCGAGTCCGGACGCCAGGTTATTTTGTTTCAAAACCGGCGGGGCTACAGCCCGATGTGGCAATGCGGGACGTGCGCGTGGATTCCGGAATGTGAGCGCTGCGACGTACCGTTGACCGTCCACAAATGGAAAAATGAACTGAACTGCCACCACTGCGGGTACGCGGTGGATCCGCCACCGCCGGTGTGCGCATCGTGTGGCAAATCCACGATGAAGCCTAAAGGCCTCGGTACCGAGCGCATCGAAGAGGAGTTGGCCGAGCACTTTCCTGACGCCCGCGTCGCTCGGATGGATGCGGACACCACCCGCAGTCGCCACGGGCACCAGCGGCTGGTTCGTGCGTTTGCGAATCGCGAATTTGACATATTGGTGGGAACGCAAATGGTCACCAAAGGCTTGGATTTTGCCCATGTCGGTCTGGTGGGCGTATTGAGTGCTGACCGGATGCTCAATTTCCCCGATTTCCGAAGTTTTGAACGGGCCTACCAAATGCTGACACAGGTGGCGGGACGGGCGGGCCGTTCGGGTGAGCGGGGCAAGGTGATTTTGCAGACTTACAACCCGGACCACTGGGTGATGACTAAGGTCATGGCAAATGATTACATGGGGTTGGTCAATCAGGAGTTGATTGAGCGCAAGAATTACCGTTACCCGCCTTTTGTGCGTTTGGTGCGGTTGACCCTAAAGCACACCGATGTCCAGCGGCTGGAAGCCGCGGCCGAAGTGCTCGCAGCCCGTTTGATCCAGCGGTTTATGGCCCGGGTCATCGGTCCGGAAACGCCCATGATCAGCCGCATCAACGACTTGCACCACCGCGTGCTGCTCTTGAAATTTGAACGGGAATTGCGTCCGGATGCTTACAAGGCGTTACTCAAGGAGGACCTGGATGCCTTCCAAGCCGATGAACGATTCAAGCGCATCCGGCTCATCGTTGACGTTGATCCGGCCTGACGCTCATCTGCCGGCCTGAGGGCGCGGTGATCTGCCAGATTTGCTGCAAAGAAGCGTCCCAATTCAAACGCTCAATGGGAACGAGTGTGGGTGCATTGGGCAAGTCGATGCGCTGGGAATCCAATAGCTGCCCCATGTAATTGTACGCTTGGATGTGCCAAGTGCCCGTCACCGGGGAGGACAGGGTAAGCCCATCAGCCGTCCAACGGGCGAACTCCTCAGCGTCAGGCCCTTCAACGGCATTGGCGGTTCCGAAATAATGGAACGATGGCGTATCGTTGCCGCTGTTGGCTACGCCGAGCGTGTCCGTCTCAATGGCGTAGCTGATGTCGGCAGGACTGGACAGACCTGGTGCGGCGCCTTGGACCACGGTCTCCGATGAGGAGAAGTCGTTGCTGTACCGGGTAATGCGGGCCGGTGACCACGAGCTAACGTAGAATTGACCGGCTCCATCCATGTCGATGCCGTCTAGGTTTCCCAGTCCGGAATTGAGCAGGGTGCTGAATTCACCCGTAGCGAGGTCCACCTCGAGGATGGGGGCATTGCCGCCCCAGTTGACCACGATGGCGCGGTTGTTGGCTTCGTCGATGACCACGCCATTGGGGGTTGTGCCTGTGGAATTGACCAGCACCTCCGTCGTCATATCGGCGGGGTCAGTGATGTCGATGCGGTGCAGTTTGCCGCTCGAAAAATCGCTGATGACCAGCTCGCCACTTCGGCTGCCCATCCCATTGAGGAACGCGGCACCGGGAATGGAGAGGGAACCGATGAGGTCGGCTGTTGCCAGGTCATAGGCGCGAACGACGTTGTTGCCGATGGCAAACAGGTGACCGTCGACCACTTCCATGCCATGCGTGGCCGACCCCGAACCGAAGTAGGCATAGCTCGCTCCGCCATCGGAGGTTTCAAGGATGCTCGATCCGTTGGAAATGAACCACCGATTGACCGTTGGGTCGTATTCAGCGGCCTCAATGTTGTTGGGTGTTTGGGCGTAAAGTGCTCCAGCCACTATGAGGCTGAGGGCGAGGGTAGTGAGTCGGGTCATGGGTTCGATTTTGGAGCTTGGGATTTGACGTAAAGTTTGGCTACGCCTGCCCAGAATACCGTAAAGATGAGGGCCGCGGCGATGGCGTAAAGTACAAAAGATGGTGGCTCTGCTACATCGGGAACGGAGGGCGCGTCCCATACGCTGCCGGCATTTCCTTGCATGATGTCACGGATACGACGCCACGCATTTCGCATGAGGTAATAACTGCCGAATCCGACAAGCGGCACCAAAATGAGCCAAGCCCGGAACCAGGGTTCATACAAGCGGTTCATCGGCTTCCAAATATTGCGCTGCCGACCCGGACGAGGGTGGAGCCTTCATCGACGGCGATGCGCCAGTCCCCGCTCATTCCCATCGAACAGGTGTTCCAATGACCGGGGTTGTACCGGTCGAACAGGGTGCGCAGCGATCTGAATTCGCTTCGGACCTGCGCCGCATCGTCTGTGAACGTTGCCATGCCCATGAGGCCACAAATTTCCGTGTGCTGCAGAGGAGCGCTTTCGATGGCGTTCAGGATGGCGTCCAACTCGGCTTCCGTCATGCCGTGCTTTTGCGCCTCCTGTGCGATGTGCAGTTGAAGCAAAACACGGGATCGCAGGCCGGCGTTTTTGCTTCGCTTATCGATTTCAGCGAGCAACCGATTGCTGTCCACGGCATGGATCAGGTGGGCGTGCCGGATGGCTTGTTTGACTTTGTTGGTTTGCAAGTGGCCGATGTGGTGCCAACGGACCGGCTGGCCGTCGAAATGCTCGGCCTTGGCATTCATCTCCTGCACCCGGTTTTCACCAAGGTCCACCTGTCCCGCATCCAGCGCCGCTTGGAGGAGCTCAACGGGTTTGGTTTTGCTCACAGCGACAAGCGTGACGTGCTCGGGCAGGGCGGTTTTGAGTTGATTCAGCCGGTCGGAAATGGAAGAAGCTTCGGTCATTGGATCTCATGGATAAACAATCCACTGCGCAGCTTTGGTTCAATCCACGTGCTTTTGGGTGGTAAAAATCCACCACGGTCGGCTGTGTGCATGAGTTGCTCCGGCGTGACAGCAGGCAATTCGAACAGGACCTGATCGGACGGAGTGGCGTATTTGGCTTTCAACGCAGAAGCGTCCAGGGTGCCAGAAGCGTAGAACAATCGGGCATCGTTTCTGGCGT
>DJYV01000017.1:655-8401 GCA_002448555.1 Flavobacteriales bacterium UBA6969 | reverse complement strand
CCCGAACAGTGAAATCAGTATTGGCTTCGAACGCATAGGAACCCAAGGTGAATTCAGCTGTCTGATATGTGTCCAATTCGCCGGTCCAGTCCGAACTCAAAACCTGCTCACCATCGATTTCCATGACCACCGTCAAGCCTAGTGCGCTGCCGGCGGCGAACGATGCGCTACCCATGTTGGTCAGTTGCACCGTGATGGGGGTTTCGTCACCCGCGCAGATGTCGGTTTCGCCAAGGTAGGCCGTGACGGCGACGTCGTTTGCGAATGCCGGCTGCATCGCCAATTTCCAATTGGTCTCCATGTAATCAAACGTGCCCGGATCGTAGCTCATCCCGTTGAGCAGGTACACCTCATCGTTCAAGACAAACGAGGCCGGAGCCCAGCGAGACATGCCCGGGTGCGAAGACCACTGGAACCAGTCGTCCGACGCCGGGTCGTACTCCCAGAACTCCCCTTCGTCCATGGAACTGTGGTCATCTCCGTCACCGCTGAGCGCGTAGCCTTTGCTCGCATAGGAAAACTGCGTGCCGGCTACACGGCCTTCGGCGGGCAGGGTAGCCACCTCAGTCCATTGTTCGGTGGACGGATTGTAGCGGTACATCTCGTTGTAGATGTTCGAGCCGTTGTGGCCGAAGCCTACATAGATCATGCCGTCGATGCCAAATTGGTACGGGTGATGCCGCTCGCCCGCGGGGAAATCCGGCTTCTGGCTCCAAGAATCGGTCGCCATGTCGTACTCCCACCAATCGTCCATGTCCCCATTGGGGCCTCCACCGAGTCCGACGAAGACTTTGCCGTCCTCTGCGATGAAGGCCGGGTGGGTGCGTGCTGTACAAGGGCAGGAAGCCTTCTCGGTCCACTCCCCAGTCGCCGGATCGTACATCCACAGGTCATTGAGATAGCCTGAATTGCTCAAGCCAAATCCCATCCACGCCTGCCCATTCCATTGGTCACCGATGGTGTAGCCTCGGGCTGCGCCGGGAAAATCCGGCAGTGCCGTCCAGACGTCGGCCACTGGGTCATACTCGTACATCGCATCGGTATACCCGCTTGTGGATTGACCGGCGACGAGGTAGCCTTTACCGTTGAGGGCAAAACCGTAGCTGTGGTTGGAAACAAATCCATCCGGAAGCGGGGCTACTTCCGTCCATCCTTGGGAAAAAATTGGCGCGCACCAAAATAGTACGCCGAGGCTGAGGGCAAGCGATTTCATACAGTTCATGCACGCAAGTTAGTGGAGATTCCCTGTACCTTAGTTCCGTGAAGCTCCTGTTCAGCGTCCTTGTTTTGTCATTTCTTGCCTTGGTGGCGGTTGAGGCCCAGGCCCAAATCCACCAACTCAGCGGCTACGTCGAAGATGCCGCCAGCGGTGAGATGCTCCTCGGAGCAACACTTTGGTGCGAATCGGTTCAGGCGGGAACGGGTACGAATGCGTATGGATTTTACTCCATTGCCTTGCCCACCGGCACCCACCAGCTTACCGTATCCTACATCGGATACACCCCGCAGACCTATGAGGTCCAGTTGAGCGACGACCTGAAATTGGATTTTGAATTGAGTGCAGGGATCGCCATTGATGAGGCCGTCGTCACCGGAGAAGCCTTCAACCGCATCGAAGACCAGGTGCAGATGTCCAAAATGGAAATTCCCATGGACCAAGTACGCCGGCTGCCGGCCATTGGCGGAGAAGTCGACCTGTTGAAGAGCCTCCAGCTCATGCCGGGGGTCCAATCGGGCGGCGAGGGCACGTCTGGCCTGTATGTGCGCGGTGGCAGTCCCGACCAAAACCTCATCATCCTCGACGGTGTACCGCTGTACAGCGTAAGCCACCTGTTTGGTTTCTTCTCGGTGTTCAACTCCGATGCCGTCAAGCAAATGACCATAACCAAGGGCGGATTCCCCGCGCGCTTTGGGGGACGCCTGTCGTCGGTGCTTGAGGTGAACATGAAAGACGGAAACATGAAGGAGGTCCACGGCACGGCGAACGTGTCCATCCTCGCTTCGAAATTCATGGTGGAAGGGCCCATTATCGAAGACAAAGCCTCGTTCATGTTGAGTGGACGCCGCACGTACATCGACCTGATTATCAATCCGATTATCGCCTCCATCAACAAACAGGACCCAGACATCACAACCGACCCCCGCTATTTCTTTTACGACCTCAATGGGAAGGTCAATTGGCGGGTGGGTGAGCGCGACCGCGTCTACCTGAGTTTCTTCAACGGGAAGGACGACTTCGGGCTGGCCTCGACGGAGCGGTTCGGCGCATCCCAGTCCTCCATTGATTTCGGTTTGGATTGGTTCAACAGCGTCGCGGCGGCCCGCTGGAACCACGAATGGACGCCCAAGTTGTTCTCAAACCTCACGGTGACCCGTAGCGAATACACCTTCAACACGGGCATTGAATTTTCAGAAACAGAGAACACGGCCAGTGACTCCACGACCCAGCGGTTTAATAGTTTGTACCGCAGCGGCATTGTGGATCACGCGGCGCGCATGGACTTCAATTATGCGCTGAACAATACGCACTACCTGCGCTTCGGTGGGAACCTGACCCTCCACCGGTTCAATCCAGGTGCCACGACGTTTCAAGCGGAATTTGGCCAAGATTTCCCTGGCATCGACACGACACTTGGGGCAGAGCAAGTGCGGTCGGCGGAACAATTCCTCTACATCGAGGACGAGATTCACCTTTCCGACCGGTTCCGTGCCAACATCGGACTCCACGGTGCGCGGCTCCAGGTCAATGGCGCATCCTTCACCTCGTTGCAGCCGAGGGTCGCCCTCAATTACCGCCTGCGGAACGGCGGGGCAATCAAAGCCTCCTACGCCCGCATGAACCAATTCGTCCATCTCCTGACCAACGAAGGCCTCGCCCTCCCCACTGACCTGTGGGTGCCGGCGACTGACCAAGTGGATCCGCAGTCGAGCCAGCAATGGGCGGCGGGATGGGCCAAAACGTTCGGGGGAATCGAATGCAGCGTCGAGGGCTACTACAAATCCATGGACGGCCTGTTGAGCTACCGGGAGGGCGCGAGTTTCAGCAACACGGTCAATGCCAACTGGGAAGACCAGGTCACACAAGGCATCGGGACGGCTTACGGTTTTGAATTTCTTTTTCAGAAAAAGCAAGGCCGCACCACCGGGTGGATCGGGTACACCTTGAGCTGGGCTGAGCGGCAATTCGATGAAATCAACAGCGGCAATTGGTTCCCGTACACCTACGACCGGCGCCACGACGCTTCGGTGGTGCTCATGCACCGGTTCTCCGACCAGATTGACTTCTCGGCGACATGGGTGTACGGCACAGGCCGGGCCCTCACGTTGCCCGAATCGACGTTCCGGGCGTTTGTGCCATCCAGCTTTACGGGGCATACAACTGAGCTTAATGGATTCGACATGGAAATTCCAAGCGCCAAAAACGCTTACCGAACGAGTCCTTACCACCGGGCTGACGTCTCGCTTACCTTCCTGAAGACCAAGAAACACTATGAGCGATCGTGGATTTTCAGTGTTTACAATGTGTACAACAACCTGAATCCGTTCTTCTCCTTGGTAGATGAAAACGACGATGGTTCCCGGACCATTCGAGAATACGGCATCTTCCCCATCATCCCATCCATTGCATGGCGCGCAGAATTCTAATCCCATGAAGCAGCTCCTTTTCCTTCTGGCCCTTATCCTTGGAACCACCGGTTGCGACAAACTGAGTGACGGCGTTGTGCGCGAAATCGCCTTTCCTGAGCACGACCCTCAGATCGCCGTGACCTTCATGGCCCGGCCGGTCGCGGACTCCCTAGTGGCCCGCGCCCATTCGTCCGCCGGTATCCTCGACTCCATCGGTAGCAAACGCATCAAAGAAGCCGTGTATACCCTCGAACACGCAGCTGGAAACAGCATCACATGGGGCGGCGAGGCCGATTGGGTGCAAGGCTTGGGGCATGTGTTGACCGATGTGGATTTAGAGGACGGGAACTGGACGCTCACGGTGGAGGCCCCCGAATTCGAGACGGTCACCTCGACGCAGGTGATGCCCCCGCGCATCGAAAGCTCAGGCAGTTATGCTTACGCCTACACGGCCGCCTTGGAGGATGAATTCGTCGATGAGGATGAATTTGGATACACCTACTTGACGCGCACCATTGATCTCAGCTTGACGCTCCCCGACCGCGTAGATGCTTCGGATTACTTTTTGATCCGGGCGCAAAAAACCTTCAACTGGGAAGATTTCGAAGAAGAGGAATACGGTGGTTACGTCGTGCTCAACCCCCGCGTAGAAGACGATCCGCGCATCGTGTGGAACCAGCTCTGCCGCGGGTACCTGATTCAGGACATCGATGCTGTAGAGGCGCTGAACAGCCTGCCCTTCGAACTCTACCAAGAAACGTGGGGACCGGAATTGGAGGCTATATCGGCCGAACCGATTGTGCTCGAGGTATGCGCCATTTCAGCCGAGATGGCCCAGTACTACGAGCGCCTCGACTTGATCGATAACCCCTCCGGCGGACCGCTGTTCACGGAGCCGGTACTGGCGTACAGCAACGTCAGCAGTGGGTATGGGTGCTTTGGGCTCTACACGAGCAGCACCCTCCCCCTTACATTTGAGTAGAAGGGCGCCGTCAGATTACGATGATGCCCATCGCACTCATCGCACCGTAGAGTCCGCCCACCAACAGCATTGAGAACGCCGCCACCAACCGACGTCGGCGTTGCATCTGCAACACTTTGGTGAGGTGTCCTTTGGAGAGGTTGCGCAGTTGTTGACTCAGCTGCTGATCGCCGTTGCGCAATGCCGCTTTCGACCGATTGACCAACCGCCAATACACCTTCCATCGTTTGGTGATTCGCAGTTGGTATTGCACTGCTTTGGGACCGTAAATGAGGGTAATGACCCCCAACATCAAAAGGAAAAACGTTGAACTCATCATACTTTTGTATACGTAATTCCTTTCAAAAGGTTACACTTTAATAGATGATTTTCAGCCACTTAACTCGAATTCTATCCGGACTGTTCGTGTTCGTCCTCGCCGCTAACGCCACCGGCCAAAGCGCCATTGACGCAGAACAGCCGTTTGAATCCAACTCGGCAGGTACTGTACCCAAAGGCATGACGCAATTCGAAGTGGGCGGCTGGCTTCAATGGGCAACGCCAGAAGGGGCCCAGGTGGAGGAATTCAGTTACGCCGTGCCGGTTGGCATCATCCGATACGGGTGGCGCGACCGTTTGGAAGTGCGGGTCGGAGCACGGTTTGCTGAATCGCTGGGACAAGCAGAACAAGCACGCGGTGGCATCAAATGGAACATCGTACCCGAAATGGACGGCTTTCGCGCAGCTTGGATTTCGGAATTGGAAACCTCCCTGAACTCCGTCTCGACAAGCACACGGGTCCCGTCGCGGCACCGCATGTGCTTGGACTGGACCAACGGGGATCGGTGGTCGGCCCGAGGAAATTGGGGGCTCCGATGGGGGGCAGATTCGACGGAAATGATTGTAGCCGGAGGAGTGGCGCGGGAAGTGGGCTGGCAAGGTTGGACGGTGTACATTGAACCCGTCTGGTCCTCGGTCGGCGGGGGGCGCATTCACGCGGGTGCACTGCTCGATACCGGTGACGATGCGCAGGTCAATATTGGGTTTGAACGGGATTTGGATATGGGCGATTTCCGCTTCATTTTTGGCTACTGCCGGCGCATTACGCCCAAGCTCGAATCTCAATAATCACCGCCATGATCTCCGACCGCTTACCGAAATTACTTGCACTCATTGGTCTGGCGTTGGTGGTGGTGGGCATCACCTTCAAATTGAATCACCTTATGGGCGCTGAGACGGTATTCAACGCAGGCGCAGTGGTGCTCGTGCTGGGGTTGCTGCTCTGGGCCACAGCGTTGATGCGTACAAAACAGTGAGGCGAGAACCTCCGCACCGGTTCAGGGGTTAACCTCTCATGCTGCCCATCGAACCGGACAACTTCAAAAACGACGGAACCGACCTCGACCCTGAGGTCATCGATCGCATCATCGAAATGGCGTGGGAAGACCGCACGCCGTTCGAGGCGATTGAAATGCAGTATGGGCTTAAGGAGAACCAAGTTCGGGCCATCATGCGCACGCACATGAAGCGCAGTTCCTTTCACATGTGGCGCAAGCGTGTCAAAGGCCGGTCTGCCAAGCACCAGAGCTCCCGAAACGGGGACATCAAGCGATTCAAGAGCTCCAACCAGAAGGGATAGTCGACGGGAATAAAAAACCCCCAGCGCCATCTCGCGCCAGGGGCCTACTAAACCAACGAATTTAAATCCTGCTTAAAATCCGTAGCTAACTGTCAATTGAAAATTTGGGAGCATAGTCCAAGCAAATTTTTCCTTAATCTCTGTCATTTGAGCTGCGATATCATCGCCGTGTTCTGCAAGCTCCTCGGCTTCTCCGGTGTATTGAATGTCTGCTCCTCCAGTTGACAACACACCGAGGTCGAACCCTACCTGGATACCTTTAACAGGCTTGCCACCGACATTCACCCCAAAGTACATGACCGGGTTCTCCGTGTAATTCACGCTGAACGAAACGCTTTCACCCTCGTGAAAGCCGTCGGCAGTCAGGTTGTTTTCAATCTGTCCTGAAGCCATTCCGACATTGAAGCCGATGAGTTGATTTTCAAAGGGTCGGTGGCGCCAGAACACGCCCATCCAAGTAGATGAACCTGAAGCAGCAGCGTTGCCCAGCAAGAGTGGGTCGAAATTGGGCAACAACCCATCTGGTACATCACTTTCCGGTGCACCGCCAATACCGATGCTGATCGAGTTTTTCGAATCGAAGTTGTACGTCAGATTCAAAGAAGGTCCGAAGGGGCTAATCCCCACTCCTGCTCCATATGAAGCAAATTCTTTTTCGGCCGTTTCCTGCGCCGTGGCGACTGTGCATGCAGCAATTAAAATTACTGCTGAAAAAAGAGCTGTAAATCTTTTCATGGTTATGGTTTTTAATTAAGTTGGTCCAATATTCTCCGAAGAGAATGCGTCGCAATTTTACTTACTTACAAACATTTGTGATAAACATCACTGTCATGAAAATGTAAGATGCTTTTCTTCGCTCGCATGAAACGCATTTCCCTCATCGCCCTGCTCGCCGTTCTGGTTTCGTGCTCGACCAACGCGGATAGTCCTGCCCCACCTGCTCCGGTTACTCCCGATGCATATGCAGTGCGCGCAGCGGTTCAACATACCTTCGACGGGCTGGCCGTGCACGACAGCACGATGCTCGCTGCGGTGATTCTTCCGGACGCCAACTTCCAACGCTGGGGCGCCGATTCCACGGGCAACTGGCGCACCGTCAACTTGAGCGGCAGCGCTTTTATTTCCCGATTGGGCCAACCCGGACCGGCCTATCTCGAGCGCACTTGGGAGGCTGACGTTCGCGTTGATGGGGATGTGGCCGTGTTCGCTGCGCCATATGATTTTTGGGTCGAACAGACGTGCAGCCATTGCGGCTACGATGTCATCACCTTGGTGCGCAGCGGCGCCATCGAATTTGACTTCCGCGGCTGGCGAATTGCGTCATTGACGTACACAGTGGATGCTTCGGGAGAGGACGCCTGCCGGAAGCGGTTTGAGGGCATGCCAGCCTCACCGTTTCCAGCCGAATAACAACGCGCACAAAAAAGTTGCAGGGATGGCGTTCTGCATAGTAATTTTGCCCCCTCTTTGGCCCCGTAGTTCAACTGGATAGAATATCAGATTTCGGCTCTGAGGGTTG
>DJYV01000017.1:0-329 GCA_002448555.1 Flavobacteriales bacterium UBA6969 | reverse complement strand
GTTGGGGGTTCGAATCCTCCCGGGGTCACGAAAAAGCTCGATTGCACACGCGGTCGGGCTTTTTTCTTTCTGCACTCTTCTTTCAGGCAATTCAATGCCCAAAAAGACCGGCTGGCCAAAGTGAAATGGAGGCTTTCCGTTGATCACCAAACCCTCATTTGTCTTTTTTCTTTGGAAAGCGCGAAAAATTTCCCATCCCATCCATATCAATGGGGTCGGGACCACTATCTAAGCCACGGTCCTCCGGTTTAGTCGGATTCCCATTGTAAATATTCCAAATGAGAAAAGCCAGGTAAATCGAGAAGATGATAAACCCGGTAACGAACATA
>DJYV01000166.1 GCA_002448555.1 Flavobacteriales bacterium UBA6969 | reverse complement strand
CGAATTGGACGCTGTGGGCAAAAAACTCGAACTCGAAGCGGAGTTCATGGCCCGGGCGGCGGCAGCAGACAATTTGCCGTGGATGCAGTTGATCAGTAACATGCAAGCGGCCAATGCAGAACGCAATCCCTACATGTTGGCCCGAAGCCTGTTCATTGAGTGGGTGTACTACGGCCCTGATGCTTTGAACTATGCGTGGTCATTTGCCCCGCTGGTTGAACGGTGGGAAGCCACGGAGGCCGCTGGTGAAATCGATGCTGTGATTGCGCAGTTGCAGGCCAGCACCGAAGACCATTTTCGGCAGTATGACGCGAGCGTTGATCGGGACATCATGGCGGCCCTCGTGGCCCCGTACTTTGATCACATCGATCCCGCATTCGTTCCGGAAGCCCTTCAGCCTGCGGAATCCGACCCCGAGAACTGGGCAGCGCGCACCTATGCAAAGTCCGTATTCGACGACCGCGATGCGGTTGAGGCATTATTGGCCAAAGGCAGCGCCAAGGCGTTTGCCAAACTTTCGAAGGATCCCTTGTACGCCCTCATCAAATCCATGCGCAACGCGTATTTCGATCGTGTCGCAGCCAGGTATGGTGCTGCTTCGGCAGAACTTGATTCGCTGACCGGGGTGTACACCAACGGCTTGCGCACGTTGTTCCCGGAGCGCGCTTTTTCCCCGGATGCGAACAGCACCTTGCGCCTGACCTACGGAAAGGTGGAAGGGTCATCGCCTTACGATGGCATGACTTACCTGCCGTTCACAACTGCGAAAGGCATTTTGCAGAAATACATCCCCGGCGATGCTGACTTCGACTTGCCGGCGGATTTGGTTGCGGCACTTGAGAAAGGAGACTGGGGTGCGTATGCCAATGAAGAAGGCGAGCTTCCCGTATGTTTCACGGGATCCAACCATACCACCGGAGGGAACTCGGGTTCACCAGCCATCGATGGGGATGGTCACCTTGTGGGTGTCAATTTCGACCGGTCTTGGGAATCGACCATGAGCGATATTCTTTTCGACGGCTCACGCTGCCGCAACATCATGGTTGACATTCGGTACGTCCTGTGGATCACCGATGTGTATGCAGGAGCCGGCCACCTCGTCGAGGAGATGGACGTGGTTCGCTAAAGACTGCGTGCGGGTTGGACTACGCCAAGAAGGCGATGATGGTAATCACCAATCCAAACAGAATCAGCGCAAAAACGACGGGTCCGCCGATTTCATTTTGTTCTGGCTCTGCGTGGTGTCCGTGGTCGTGAGAAGGGTCGTGTGCCATGCAGCAAAAATAACGGATTCTTCCGCATTTTTTGTTGCGGGCTGGTGCAACCCTTTATGCGGCTCTGGTGTTCGAGTGTAAAGGATTGATTATCTTCGGAGTTTGACCACCAAATTGAAACCTATGTTGGCATTTTCGACCCGTTTTTACGCGCTTTCGTGCGCGCTGACTTCATGCCTCTACCTTGCCATGGCTCCGGCTTGGAGTCAATGCGCTGACGGCGAAACCACCATCGAGGTGGTCATCGAACCGGACGGCTACCCCAACGAAATTTCTTGGGAACTTTCTTACCAAGGCAACGTCATCGCGTCGGGGGACGCAGAAGGAGACGTCATCTGTTTTGATGCCACCATTGAACAGCCTTGTTTGCAATTCAGCATGTTCGATTCGTACGGCGATGGGATCTTCGCGCCCGGTGGCTATACACTCTCCCAAGACGGCACGGAAATCGCATCCGGAGGAGATTACGGGTACGGCGAGACGGTGAACTTTGATTGCGCACCGGGGTCGACATGCAACGATGCGTTCGAGCTTGACGAATCGGATTACGGCACGATTGAGCAAACCCAAGGCAATGCGTGGTATGTTTTCACGCCGCCTGCTAATGGTATGTACGAATTCAATACGTGCGGATCCGGCTGCGATACCAAGCTCTGGATTTACGACTACTGCAACATGGGCAGCTTCGACAACACCAACGAGGGCTCCATCTATTTTGACGATGAAGAAGGCGGGTGCGGTGATGAAGCTAACTTGACGGTGCTGTTGGAAGGAGGAGCTCCCGTTTGGATACGAATGGGGTTAGGTTCGCCTGATTACGCTTCGCTTGTTGACCTTGAATCTGAGTGGGCGTACCATGACCAAGGTGAGGATTTGGGTTCTGAATGGACCGCAGCGGATTACGACGATGCCGATTGGGATTCCGGAAATGCGGAACTGGGATACGGTGATGGAGATGAAGCGACCACCGTATCATACGGCGACAACGCATCGGACAAACACATTACGACGTACTTCCGTCATGCCTTTGAATACACCGGAGAATCGGGTTCAGGAATGGAGGGCTTGTTGCGCTTGCGCCGCGATGACGGCGCTGTGGTCTACCTCAACGGGGTTGAGATCATGCGAAGCAACATGCCTGACGGATTCGTGAATTCCGAAACCACAGCGTTGAGCGAAATCATCGGCGGGAACGAATCGCAGTTGTACGAATACCCTGTCGTGCTGAACATGAACAACGGGTTGAATGTGCTGGCGGTTGAAGTTCACCAGATTAATTCGACCAGTTCGGACATCAGTTTCGATGCCGAGTTATTGTTGGCCGATCCCGATGGCACGTGTGCCGATGGCTTTGATTGGGTTTTCAATTTTGCCGGTCCTGCAACAGGGTGCACGGATGAAGAAGCCTGCAACTACAACCCACTCGCAGAGGTAGACAACGGAGATTGTATTTATGCCGGAGATCCCGATTGCACCGGTCCAGATTTGATTGTGAGTGCAGAAGCCATCGTCAACAGCCTGTCAACCCAAGTGATGCAGGTGAGTGAGACAGACTGCTACATCGACGAAGGCTGCTTGAATGGCTACGGCGACCGGGAGTTGGTTCGCTTCACGACCCACATCCTCAACATCGGAACACTTGATTACTACATCGGTGTGCCCAGCCAGGCGGACAACAACCAGTTTGAATGGGGCGATTGCCACAGCCACTGGCACCACAAAGGTTATGCGAAGTACGATTTGTTCACGCTCGATGGCCAGTACATCCCAATTGGATTCAAAAACGGATTTTGCGTCATGGACCTCGAGTGCAGCGGCGGCGGCACCGGCCAATACGGCTGCGGAAATATGGGCATTTCAGCGGGCTGCGGTGACATTTACGGTTCTGGGTTGAGCTGCCAATGGATTGATGTAACCGATGTCGAGGACGGCACCTATTACTTGATCGTTCGGGCGAACTACGATTTCATCCCGGATGCCCTCGGTCGAGCCGAGAACTCGTATGACAACAACCACGCAGCCGTCTGCATCAACCTCGACCGTTCGACCGGTGAATTGGAAGTGGATGTCATCGGTGACTGCGAGCCGTTCAGTGATTGTGAAGGCACGGAGTTCGGTACGGCCGAGACCGATTGCAACGGCGATTGCAACGGGACGGCCTTGATGGGCGATCTCGATAACAACGGAGCACAAGAATACGCCGACGCCGTGGCGTATGTAGAGCACATCCTTGGCGACGACATCGAAGCGCTGCCCTGCACGGACGTTGACCAAGACGATGACATCACGGTAACGGATGCCGCACACTTGGCGCTCTGTCAGCTTTTCAATGAGCTCCACCAACATCCTGATAGCTCGGGAATCCATGACAAGTGCGAGTTCCCGGTAAATCATATTGTCAATCCTTTCGATACGGTGCATTTTACCATCGGCGCCGTCAACTGGGGCCAGCAGTACATGGACATTTACGTGCACAACCCGAACAACCGCATCGTCGGATTCCAGTTCTCCATGAGCGGCATGGCGATTTCTTCTGCGGTGAGCCTCGCGGACCCCATTGAGTATTCCATTACGCCTTCCTTCACGCCCGGTGGAGTGGAGGTCATTGGCCTGTCATATGAGGATATGAGTTTCCCAAAGCACTATGAGTTTGTGCCGCTGGTGCGTCTGTACTGGGCGTCCATTGAAGACGAAGTGTGCATTGATTTCGTTACAGACGTTGTAAACGAGGCCTACCACAATACGCTGAATGTCATTGAGGAAGGGTGCATAACCGCGAGTGGTATTGCCGAAACCGTGGACGCTGAAGCGCCTATGCTTTACCCCAATCCGATGACGGACTACGCCACGTTGCGGTTTGCCAATCCCACCCGGCAACCCATGCAGTTGACCATCACCGACCCCACCGGTCGTGTGGTACACACTGCGAACCCCACAGGCACCTCGTATAACATTGACCGCGGCGCGCTGCGAGGTGGAACCTACCTTTACACCCTAACTGGACCTGCAACGCCAGTATTTACCGGCCAATTGAACATTCAATGATGCGTAAGCACCTCTTGAACCCCCCTTTCCTTGCCACCCTTGCGTGCTTGGTTGTCTCAGCAGCTTCAGCGCAAGTCATCATCAATGAGTTTTCTGCCAGCAACTACACGCTGGGCGTTAACGGTGACAACGAAGATTACATCGAATTTTACAACGAAGGCCCTACGGAGGTTGACCTCGACGGCCACTGGTTATCCGATAATCCGGACAACCCACAGATGTTTGAAATTCCGGCGGGCACGACCGTGCCAGCCGGTGGCTACCTGTTGATTATTTGCTCCAACGAGGGGGAAGTCCCCGAGAATCTCTACGTCGGAGGCAGCCTGAATACGAATTTCAAGGTGACGCAAACGATGGGGGAATCGGTCGTGTTCTCAGATCCTGCGGGGAACATCCTCGAATCGTACACCTTTTACGAAGATTGGACACCGACACAGGCGGATCACAGCTGGTCCCGAGATGCGGATGGTTCAGCGGGTCAATGGCGTGTCTGCACGAATCCCACGCCAGGCAACTCCAATGGGGGCAGTTTCTTCACAGAATACTCGCCTACTCCAGAGTTCCAAGAAGAATCCGGATACTATGCGGGCGGCACCAACGTGGCCATTACAGCTCCTGCTGGCTACGAGATCCGATACACGACGGACGGGTATGCACCGAACCCAGGCAGCCCCTTGTACACGGCCCCCATCGCGGTCAATGAAACGACGGTCATCCGCGCGCGGTGTTTTGACCCGACTGGCGCCTACGCGGATTCGCACATCAACACCAACACCTATTTCACAGGTGATGACAACCACAGTATTATCGTGGTATCGGTTTCTGGCGATGGTCAAGAGGACGGTACATGGCCAGGTGGATGGGGCGGTGGAGCTGATGAGCCGTGCCACATCGAATTTTTCCATCCCGATGGTACGTATTGGTGTGAAGGCTACGGCGATTCCAATGAGCACGGAAACGACTCAAATGCGTATCCGCAGAGGGGATTTGACTACATCACCCGCGATCAGATGGGCCACAGCTACGGCCTGTTGGAGGAGCTCTTTCATGTCAAGGACCGCGATGTATACCAACGTTTGATTTTCAAGGCCGCAGCGAATGACAACTACCCGAGTTCCGGAGGTGGACACATCCGCGATGCCTACGTGCAGACGCTCAGCCACTTGGCTGACTTGCACGTCGACGAACGAACCAACGAAAGCTGCATCGTCTACCTCAATGGCCAATACTGGGGCGTGTACGAATACCGTGAGAAGGTGGATGACCTTGATTTCACCACGGAGTACTACGACCAACCGCGTCACTTTGTGGACTTCATCAAGACGTGGGGCGGCACGTGGATAGAGTACGGGGACGATGCCGATTGGATGCCGCTGGTGAACTTCGTGACCGGTCAAGACATGACCGATCCGGATAACTACGATTACGTTACGAGCGTCTACAACGTGATGAGCCTGATCGACTATTACCTGCTGAATTCCTTCACGGTATGCGCCGACTGGTTGAATTGGAATACCGCTTGGTGGCGTGGTCGCCATCCCGATGGCAGCGGTAAGAAGTGGCGCTACGCGCTGTGGGACATGGACAACACGTTTGGCCATGGTGCAAACTACACCGGCATACCGTCTCAAGGTGCTGACGCCGATCCCTGCAATCCCGAGTCACTTGGTAACGTGGGCGGCCAAGGGCACATCCCGATTTTCAATTCCTTGATGGAAAACGAAGATTTTTGGGCAACCTACATTAACCGTTGGGCCGACTTGAGCAACACGCACTTCAGTTGTGACAACATGCATGCAGTGCTGGATAGCATGATCAACGTCATCGAGCCCGAGATGGATCGGCACATCGATCGTTGGGGCGGGAGCTACGACGGCTGGATGGCCAATGTGGATGAAATCCACGACTTCATCGAGGAGCGGTGTGCGGAAATGCTCATCAACGGCCTTGAGGATTGCTATGAAGTGGAATCCGTAACCTTGACGCTCATTATCGATGGAATGGGCGAGGTGCAAGTGAATTCGGTGGACATTGGCCCATTCGACGTGCCGATGGATGCGACCTACTTTGCCGGAGTTCCGATGGAGCTCACGGCGGAAGAGTCGATGGGTGAGGTCTTCTTGTTTTGGCAGGTTCTGGACGGGGAAATCACCCTGAACGATCCCACCAATCCCTACCTCGGTTTCACCTTGAATGGCGATGCGACCTTGGCCGCTTACTTCGCTTCGAATGCCGATCCCCAAGAGACGACGTTTGTGGTGGACCCTCCTGGTGCGGGAGAAATTTATGTGGACGGCACGGCCTTGTTGAATTACCCGGCAACCGAATTGCTCGAATATGGCGCACACGACGTCCAAGCTGTCGGACTGGATCAATGGCACGTCTTCACGGGCTGGTCCTCAACCGGCCCTCAAGTGGCGCCGTCCATGGCCAATGCCGCTGGAAGCATCTCCGTCACCGAACCCGCTACGTACACCGCTCACTTCAATGTGATTGAACACAGCGACCTGAAGGTTCGGGTGGAGCCGCCGAACAAAGGCGTCGTCCGCATCGAAGGCGGTGCGGTCATTGTCACTGACGAATGGGAAGGTGGCCTTGAAATCGCGGGCTTGCTGAACGCGGAGGCAGCACCGGTGGAACATTGGGCCTTTGACCGATGGGAAATTGCCAATGCCGCGCCGAACCCCAGCGCTACAGCCGCGGACATAACCTTGCCCAAACAAGACGAAGAAGAGCTAGTGGCTTACTTCGTCCCGATTGACTTCGCAGTGTACGTCCCAACGGCATTCAGCCCGAACAACGATGGATTGAACGACGCGTTCATGCCAGTCGGCACCTCGTTTGTCGCGGAGACATACCACTTGATTGTCATCAACCGATGGGGAGAAAAGGTGTTTGAATCGTTCGACCCGAAGGAGCCTTGGATTGGTCAGCACCAGGATGGGGACCACTTTGTCCGGGATGGCCAATACATGTACCGATTGGAAGTTCAGTCGGTGCATGAGATGGTGCCGCGGAGTTACACAGGCAGCGTAACGGTCGTTCGGTAATCGGCATGACCGTTTCCCTTTGGTCTGGGCCCCGCAACTGCAGTACAGCCTTAATGTACAGCTTTGCGCAGCGGCCGGACTTTGGGGTGGTTGATGAGCCCTTATTCGCGCACTTCTTGCAAAAAACCGGGGCGGAACGACCATCCCGTGCTGAGGTACTTGCTGCCATGCCCACCGAGCGTGCGGAAATCTTGC
>DJYV01000002.1:4047-4607 GCA_002448555.1 Flavobacteriales bacterium UBA6969 | reverse complement strand
GCGAGGTACTTGAAATCATCCGGCAAGCCCTTCTCCGTGAGGATGGGCTCGATGACTGGGAACCAGCGCGATGCACGCTTGAAATACAGCATGGTCGAGCTGTGGTGGTAAGTGTTGACGACCATTTCCCGGTCCAATTGCTCGCGGACGCCGAACCATTCGAACGGAACCGGCTCACCCGCAAGGTCGTCTTGGCTTGGCACCTTTGGGGCTTTGTTTTGCACCCAAACGACGGATTCACCGACAACCAGAGTGGGATCACCCGGGTTGGAAACCGACGCCGTGAGCAACAGTGCCCCTGCGATCAGAAAAGTCAGTTTCCAGATGAATCCTTGCTTGGGGCGTTTGAAGTCCATGGGGCGGCGTTTGTATCGTGCTGTGAGAACAACGAATTTACCGCACGTCTATTGGCCAGCCCGGATGCTTGCGTTCCGCTTTTTGTGATTTTTCCACACCCTTATGTAGCCCCTCATGCAAAAGGCCATCCGGCCGCATTCATAGACGGAGCTGCTGCATCTTTGGGCGAGAGCAGCGGTCCGCCTTCCGGCATGGTAAAGCCG
>DJYV01000002.1:0-3655 GCA_002448555.1 Flavobacteriales bacterium UBA6969 | reverse complement strand
TGGTAATAGGCCGTGCACCGGTATTCCACAACCGCATCGTCACAGAGGGCCAAGAAACCGTGCGCAAAGCCTGCTGGAATCCACAATTGGCAGCCGTTTTCGGAAGACAGTTCGCATCCGTACCATTGGCCTCGTGTTGGAGAGGATGCACGGACGTCAACGGCTACGTCGAACACACGGCCGGCGGCGCACCGAACGAGTTTGCCTTGGGCATGAGCATCCCGCTGAAAATGCAAACCGCGCAATGTGCCGGTTTTGGAAATAGAGAGGTTTTCCTGAACAAATTCAAGCGGCTGATCGGCGTGGCCATCCAGCATGCCTTGCCTCCACGTTTCCCAAAATACCCCGCGGTCATCACCAAATTGACGGGGCGTCAACTTCACCAATCCACTCAGGTGCAGCGCTTCAACTTCCATCTCAATTGGGGTTCACAATGAACGCATAGAAAAACGTCAAGGTCGAAATCAATGACGTGATCGGCGTCAGGCTTTCCGTGGTTTCCCGCACCAACTGAGGCAGAGGCTCCACATAAATGACGTCGTAGGCCTGCACAACCGTATTCGCTGCGTCCAGTCCTTCAATCGTGGACAGGTCCATTTTGTACACCTCGTTTCCCCCCTCCGTTCGGCGGATAAGCTTGACTTTCGAAGCATTGGCGCGGTTGCCAATCCCGCCGGACAACGCCAGCACTTCGAGCAAGGTGGTGTTCATGTTCTTAAGGGTGACGACGGACGCTTTCCCCGTCTCCCCCGGAAAGATATACACCCGGTTATTCTGGACACGCAAGATGACAAAGGGGTCCTTGTAAAAACTCGCATAGGCCTCTTCCAACAGCAACTCCGCCTCCTCGATGGTCAGTCCCTCCAGCCGGATGTCCCCGAGCTCAGGCAACTCGACCAGTCCGTCTGGCTTGACCAAGTAGGTGACCCCACCCTGCTGGTTCATCATGTTGTTCATCTGCTGGTTGTTGTTGTTTCCGGAACCCACCCCACCGGCAGTCATCTGATTCAACCGCTGGCCTTTGTTGGAAAACAGACGGAACTGAAGGAGGTCGTTCGGGGCAATGCGGTACCCTTGGGAAACCATTTCTTCTAAGGGAGCGAAATCAAAATCATCACCGGTTCGGAACATGATGTCGCGGTTGATGGTGCAGCCGCTCCACAGGACCACCGTACTGAGGACAAGGAGAGAAACGCGAACAGGTGCCTGAATGAAAGACATGGATTGCCGATGTGAATGAGTGCCGAAAATACCAATGAAATAGCATCCATGCTACTCCCCGCAGCAAGAACGGTATCTTTGCACCCATGCTGAAAACCGACACCCATGCGCTCCGTGCGCTGGAGCCTTCTGACAGTGCGTTTCTCTTTCAATTGGAGAATGCCTCTGACGAATGGTGGCTCGGAGCGACCATCGCACCGCTGGGCCGCGCAACGCTCGAACAATATGCCAGTGGACAGCACGACTTGTACCGCGACCTGCAATTGCGGTTGATGATTACCACCGCCGACGGGACCACGGTGGGAACCGTTGACTTGTACCAATACGAGCCCCGAAACCGCCGAGCGGGTGTTGGCATTGCCATTTTGAAGGAGCACAGGCGACAAGGCCATGCACGCGCGGGGCTGGCGTTGATGCGCGATTACGCTTTTCAGCACCTCGGTCTGCATCAAGTATGGGCGGAGATTCCCGCTTGCAACGCAGAGACCATCCAGCTTTTTGAGGCTGAAGGCTTTGAACAATCCGGGCACTTGAAGGATTGGATTTGGCGGGCACCGCATTGGGAAGATGCCGTGTTGGTTCAAGCCCGTAACCATTGAGATGAAGCGTTCCGCAAAAATTGGATTGACCCTCGTGGTAGTTGCCGTTGCTGCAGCTGGATACGCCGCGGGCAAATACGCCATTTGGAAACAGCCCGTCGGGACCGATGCCAACTGGTGCATCGCCCTGCCACCAGATGGCAGCGCCCGTGATTTTCTCGTGGCCAACTATCCGGACATTGCCGCAGTCATTGAGTGGCGTAGCTGGAGCGTTTACCCTGGCAAATACTGCGAGCAGGGCCAACAGCCGGCCCATGCTGTTGCACGTCGAATTGCCACCGGACAGCGTGAGGAGATCAGCGTGCCCGTTCCTTCAAAACGAAGTGTGGCCGAAATCGCACAGGCCTTGGCTCCGCGAATCTGGGCGGACAGTGCATCCCTCGCGGCCGCCTTGGGAACCGACAGCATGCGCTGGCAAATCCCCCCCAACACCTACCGCGTCTACTGGGAAACATCTGCCGAAGAATTGGCCCGTCGGTTGCGCGCCGAAAGCCAAGCCTGGTGGAATGCAGACCGACTCAAGAAATCTTGGGCGTTGGGGTTGTCACAGCGTGAAGTGGTGACATTGGCATCCATTGTCCAAGAAGAGACGGCAGCTATAGCGGAAGCGCCCACCGTAGCGGGATTGTACCTGAATCGATTGAAAAAGAAGATGCTGTTGCAAGCGGACCCCACGCTCAAATACGCCTTGGGCGATTGGTCCATTCAGCGCCTGCTCGATGAGGACAAAAAAGTGGACTCGCCGTACAACACTTATCGAAACCCCGGCCTTCCGCCCGGCCCAATACGCATTCCGGAATTGGTTTACATCGATGCGGTCTTGAACGCCGAGCAACACGGCTACTTGTACATGTGCGCGAAGCCCGATGGCTCCGGAGCCCACGCGTTTGCCCGCACCTACAATCAGCACCTGCGCAATGCACGGGCTTACCAGAACATGCTAAACCGCGAACGCATATACCGTTAGTTTGATGAGCAAAGGATGGTGGAGGAGTTGGATTGCCGTGGCTTGCGTGTGGGCAAGCGCAACGGTGTGGGGCCAGACAGCGGCGCCGCGGGTGGCGTTCGGAGAGCAGTTGAGTTCACCGATTGACCTCAATGGGAACCTCGACGACGACGCCTGGCAACGCATCCCGGCGCAAAGCGATTTTAAGCAGTATTCGCCCGACCCCGGCGGCCGGCCCAGCCAACGCACCGAAGTGAAGTTTGGCTACGACGACAACGCCCTGTACATCGGCGCGCGGATGTGGGATACCGCGCCCGACTCCATTTTGCATCAGCTGAGCGAGCGCGATCGGACGGACAACACCGACGAATTTGGGATTTGGTTCAGCCCGTTCAACGACGGCTTGAATGCGGTGCGCTTTCGGACCACGCCAGACGGCATCCAAATCGACGAACAGATCAGCCCCAATGGAGAAGATTCCACGTGGGATGCTGTCTGGGACGTAGTCTGCAGCATCGACTCAGCCGGTTGGGTCGCCGAGTTTCGCATTCCCTGGATGGCATTCCGCTTTCCCGAGAAGGCCGAACAACAGTGGGGCATGAACATGTACCGCGGCATTCGCCGATTGCGGGAAGACGACGTATGGAACCCCATGGATCCCACCCAACGGCTCTTGAACCAGGGCGGGGTATTGCTCGGAATCGAAGGCATCACTCCACCCCCGCGGATCAGCCTCTTCCCCTACCTGAGCGCCTACCAAAACTGGGAAGGCGGTGACCGGTACAACGCCTACAACGGAGGCATGGACATGAAAGTGGGCTTGGGCAATGCGTTCACCTTGGACATGACCCTCATACCGGATTTTGGTCAGGTGGTCACCGACAATTTG
>DJYV01000057.1 GCA_002448555.1 Flavobacteriales bacterium UBA6969 | reverse complement strand
CACGAGTTGGAAACATCCAAAATCGTGGGCGACACCGTGGGCGACAGGGTAGGTCTAACTATTGTTTATCAACAGGTTAGGGGCTGGTTTATGATTCCAACGGAATCACGATGTTATCACCCTGCATCCTCAACGATGCGGGGTTTTTTGTGCTGTAAGCTCAACCATTGTTGTGGATAGGGTCTTTTTTTTGCGTCAAGTGAGAAAAATGCTAATTTGCAGGAAATGCTAATGAATCGTGTCATGATAAGAAAAGTTGTAGTCGCAGTTGCCTGGTTGATGCTCTGCATGGGCACTTATGCGCAGAATGAAGTTGTGCTCCATATCAATCACCTTATCAATGGCGAGCACATCGTCATTGGTGATCTGTACAATGTTGAAGGAGATCAGGTCAGGGTGGATCGTTTAGAATATTACTTGTGTGAGTTTGTCATTACCCATGACGGAGGCCAAATCACCGAACTGAATGATGTGTATGTTCTGGCCGATGTGAACGACGATGGCGTGTATTCTCTTGGCGAATGGGACATCACCAACATTGAAGGAATAGCTTTCGGTGCAGGTGTCGATTCCAATCACAACGTGGGGATTGATCCTTCAACTTATCCAAGCGGGCACCCTTTGGCACCGCAGTTTCCGAGCATGCACTGGGGCTGGGCTTCAGGTTATCGCTTCCTCGCACTTGAAGGCTTCGCAGGCGACAACCTGAATGCACAGTATCAAATTCATGCCTTGGGAGATAACAACTTCTTCCTTCAAAACCACGAAGTGAGTGCCGCAGACGCGGATGGTGTAGTTACGGTGTACCTAAACGCGAATTACGAAGGCTTATTCGATGGCCTCCCTGTCAGCCAAGGGTTTATTGAACATTCAAGCTCAGGTGAAGCAACTGAGGCGATGCAAAACATGCGCAACCTCGTATTCGAGGCTGGAACGGTCATGGGTTCTGAAGAGTTACCTGTGGAGTCGACTTGGACCGTATACCCAAACCCCAGTTCTGATTTAGTGTTCATTGACGCCGAGACATCCGAAGCATTTCGTTGGCAATTGATTAATATGCAGGGACAGGTCGTAGTAGACGGAATCCGTCAAGGCCGTTCAGCCTTGGATGTTCAATCGGTACGACCGGGATGTTATTTCCTTCGGTTACAGAGCAACGAATCCGAATCTGCTAAAACGGAGCGACTCTTCATTCGATAAATCTTCGGATATGATATGGTGGCAAGTGAGGGAAAGTCAAGTCTGGCTTTGGTTCACCGTATTCGTGCTGGGTGGCGGTTCTTTCGCATGCACACCGGAACAGCAGGCGCCAGACCTAGAGCCAGTTATTCCATGGCGTGAAGCTCCGGTGGATTGGCCTGAAATCGAACATCCCGAGGATAATACTTTGAATGTGGCGCGTTGGGAACTCGGCAAGCGTATGTTCTTTGATCCGAGTTTCTCCATTGATGGTACGGTTTCATGCGGATCATGTCATTTGCCGGCTCACGCCTTTGGTTCAAATACGCCCACCTCGCCGGGTGCCAGTGGTGCCGAGGGCACACGCAATGTCCCTTCCCTTGCAAACGTTGGCTACCTGCCGTATTTCCTCCGTGAAGGCGGGGTCCCATCCTTGGAAATGCAAGTGCTGGTTCCGATTCAAGAGGCCAATGAGTTCCACCACAACGTCGTATTACTTGCCGAGGCATTGGCCCAAGATGAGTCCTACGTGGCGGAATGCATTGAAGCCTATGGAGAAGGGCCCTCGGCCTTTACCATTACCCGAGCGTTGGGGGCCTTCCAGCGCGGATTGATTGGAGGAAATAGTCCATATGATCGTTGGGTCCAAGGCAATGAAGATGCGCTTACCGATGCGGCCCTCTCGGGAATGGAGTTGTTCGGAGAGATCGGTTGCGATGAGTGCCACAGTGGTTATTTATTCACTGACCACCGCATATTGAACAATGGGTTGTATGCCGAGTATGGGGATACAGGATTGGAAAGATTAACCGGCAATTCTCAGGATATTGGTAAATTCAAGGTGCCCTCTTTGCGGAATGTGGGTGTGACTGCGCCTTACATGTTTGACGGTAGTTTGGCAACGCTTGATGATGTGATCAATCATTACATGGTCGGGGGAGCTGGCCACCCGAATCAAGCAGAGGAAATTGTGCCAATTTCGCTCTCTAATGACGATGTGGAGGACTTGAGGTCGTTTTTATTGTCGTTAACCGATAGTACTTTTATAACATGGTCAATAGCTCTAATGCCTTAGTCTGGTTGGAATTGGTCGGTAGGCCATCCAAGTTTTTTGTTGGGCTCGCTATGATTGCCATTGTGTTTATGTCTGGCTGTCAGCCGGATGATGACGATGTGGGACAAGAGGTGGAATGGGATACCACGCCCTTCGTTTTGAGCTTTCCACAGCACATTGTAGCGCCCCAATTGCCTTTGGATAACCCATTGACAGTCAGTAAAGTGGAATTGGGTCGCATGCTCTTCCACGAGCCGAAATTGAGCGGTGATGGAAGCATGAGCTGCGCAACGTGCCACTTGCAGTCCGCGGCATTTACGGATACAGCCAAACTCAGCGTGGGCATTCGAGGATTGGAAGGTCACCGCAATGCCATGTCCGTTTTTAACATGGCCTGGAATGATAATGGTTTTTTTTGGGATGGTCGGGCCGAACTGCTTCGTCACCAAAGCTTATTACCGATTCAAGACAGCTTGGAAATGGACGAAACACTCGCCGGAGCAGCAGCGAAGCTTTCGGCGGACGTAGCGTACCAGCATGCTTTCATTCGGGCATTTGGGGACGAAGAGGTCACGGCCGAGCGCATGGCATTGGCCATGGAACAGTTTATGTTGACCATCACCTCGTTTAATTCCAAGTACGACCGCTACCTCTCCGGCATGGAGTCGTTGACGGAATCGGAACTGAGGGGGCTGGAATTATTCAATACGGAGTACAACGAGTTCTTCCCTGAATTCAGTGGGGCAGATTGTCAACATTGCCACGGTGGGCCGAACTTTTCGAACAACCAATACATGAACAATGGATTGGACGAGGAAAGTGACATGACCGATATTGGTCGTATCGCGGTCACTGAAAATCCTGCGCACCTCGGGCAGTTCAAGGTCACTTCGCTGCGCAACATAGCGCTGACTGCGCCCTACATGCACGATGGTCGCTTCAATACCTTGGAGGAGGTCATCGATCATTACAACGAAGGCTTGCACAGTTCAAGTACGCTGGATCCTGCTCTGGCAGCAACCATGTCAACCGGGTTGATGTTGACCGCGCAAGACAAGGAAGATCTGATTAATTTTCTTCACACGCTCACAGACGAGCGGCTTGCGCAAGAAACCGATTATTCTTCGCCATTTTAAGAGCAAAATGGCGTCAGGCGACCTTGCGCTCGGGACAAATGAAACGCCTCATGCCTGTGCCTGGACAGAAGCCGAACACTCCTAACCCCGATTTGGTCAAGTAGGCTGAGAATTCCGCTAATGATGTCAAGTCGAGGGTTAAGGTTTGGTCTTTCTTGTTCCACTCAACAACTTGTCCGTAGAACCATACTCCGTTCTTCAGTTGGACCAAGAGGAAATTCGTCTGAGTTTGCGTGCTATCCGCTGAGGCAGAGGGTGCGCCCATCGCAAACGCCTGGGCAAGGCAGATGTTCGCAAGGCCGGCACTCCAGAGCATGAATGCTCCGACTACGATGTGGCTTGTTTTCATGGGAAAATCCCGTAAGGATTTAATCCAAATGTAGCCGAATTGAGCTGAACGTTCAGTGGTCAATCTGGGATGCCGAGTGACGATTTATTCGCAGTCGTACCCGTACGCCTCAAACATAAGGAGCAGGTCAAAGACGTCCACGTACCCGTCGCCGTCAAGGTCGCTCATGCACACCGCCGAATAGTCGCACGTGCCACTGACGTTGGCCACGGGGTCGAAGTTGAGCCCCACTGGATCCATGCAGCCGAGGAACAAGCAGCTGCCGTCCTCCAGCACAGCGGCCGGGTCAAAGTTCAACGCCAGGGCTTGGGTGCAGCCCGCAAATACACACGAAAGGTCGTCGTACGTTGCCTCGGGGTTGTAGTTGGCCGCGCTGAGGTACATGCAACCACCAATGATGCAGCTGCCGTCGTCCGACGTTGCGCCGCCATCGTAATTGTCCGCCATGGGGTTGGTGCAACCGGGGAATTCGTCGCAGTCGCATGTCCCGTTGCCATTGGCGTCTATGCAGTTGCCTTCGCAATCTTCACACGCATCGGGGTAGAGGCAGTCGGCCGTGTTCTCAGGACCGAAGGCCGGGTCGTAGTTGCAGGCTTCGGCGTCACCGCAGCCTTGGGGCAATTCAATCGGCATGGCCAGCACTTGCATGCTCTGGCTCTGCAGGCCTTCAACGAACATTTGGACGTTGATGCTGCCGGAGACTTCACCGGCCGTGGTCAACTGGGCAATCAACACGCGTTCATCGGCTCCGGCCACGGCATTCGCATCGCCGAGCAACGTGAACACCGATCCACCGATGGGGTCATCCACCACAAAGTTCCCGCCGCTGTTGAAGGAAGCAAGGGCCATATCCAAGCCAATCGCACCGGCAAGCGAGCCCATGGAGTTGTCCGTCACCCCGATGGTGAACCAAGAGTCATAGTTGACCTCTGGGAAGAATGGCAAAACGGCACCGTTCAACGCCCACGCGAAATCAGCGCCCAGTGCGCTCTGGTAAAAGCCTTCGGTGCTGTTCACGTGAAGGGGAGTCGCCTGGTCGCCAAAAACAGCGGACAATTCGTCCGTTGCCTGGGTCATCTGCGCGTACAGATGGTAGGTCTTCATCCCCTCCAATCCAGGTATTCCCGTGGTGTCATGGTTGGCAATCACTTCGGCGTGAATGCCAGTCACCTGACCGATTGCGAGCCCGCTGACAACGCAGCAAGCCAGCAGAAGCGCGGCATGTTTCATCAAGTAGATCGTTCGTGTTCTTCTTGAAGATACTATAAAACTTTCGTATTAAAAAATTGAATTTTCATCGAAATTATACTAGGAAAGTAGCCCAATTCAGGGCGCCGAAAATTCCACCTCAAAAGGCGGTTCCGTTGAAGTGCCGTGGCACAGTACAGCTTGGCGCCTGTCATCCACCATCAAGGCATACTGGCGGTAAGCGCCGGTGGAGTTAGCCGTCAGATCGCAGACGATAGCGGTCAACACATTCGTCCCGGGCTCCATGCGCCCCTTCCACGTGCCCGAGAAGGCTGCGACCCGTCCGTCATCGTGGCTTTGAACCAATTCTGCCGTACCCATGGCTCCAATGGTGAAGGTGAAGGTGCTGCTGCCGACCTTGGCTTCCTTACCGCGCACCACAATGACCTCTCCATCGGCGTTGCGCAGCGGGTACTCGGGACGCAGGCCAGTCCACGTGCCGTACCAGTTGTCCACCCGGTATGGTTCGACGGATTGCACGGCAATTGCGGCGGCGGAGGCGCGTTGTTTGCGGTTTTCTTCAGTAGACGCGGTGCTGCTGCAAGCAAACAGCCCCAATGCAGCTAGCAGGGCCATGGGGGGAATCAAGGTGTGCATGGTTCGGAGAATTCACTGAGCAACAAAAGCAAGTCGTTAACGGTGGTAAGGTCGTCTCCGTCCACGTCTCCGATGCACGGCGCCGTGTCGCAGCCGTAATCCGACAGGAAGAGCAAAATGTCCGTCACGGCGATGATGCCATCACCATCTAAGTCCCCGGGACAGGGGCACTCATCAAGGCAGGAATCGTCTTCGATGGTCGCTGCCGGGTCGTAATTGCACGCTTCTAGATCGGTGCATCCGGCACAGGATTCGAATTCACAGCTATCATCATCAATGCTGAAGGCCACATCGTAATTGCATGCGCCGACATCCGTGCAGCCGTAGCACGTCACATAGTCACAGGTCCCGTCTTCCACCGTTGCCGCCGGATTGTAATTGCAGCCAGCCGGGTCGGTGCACCCCGGCGGATCCACATCGAGGCACAGGTCGTAAATGCTGATGTCAGCGGAGAAGTAGGCCCCTTGCGATCCACTCCAGCCATTGCCAATTCGGATGAACCACACCCCATTACCCTCTGGCGCACTGCCAATGGTGGCAGCGCCAGTGAATGATCCTGACGTACTTGTGTCCCAAGCGCTCGGCCAAAATCCAGAGTTCGTACAGCCGAAATCGATATCAAAGCCCCCGATTTCCCTGCATTCTCCGTCGGGAGCCTCAATGAGGACGGTTAAGTCGCTGGCTTGCGAGCCGTCATCGTACAGGTTTTCAAATTCCAAAAACACCGTAACAGCAGCGACGTAACCAAACCCGCTGACGGCCATCGATGCCGTTTCGCCAGGGGCGAGTGTGTCGGCCAACGACATGATGGCTTCGCAATTGCAGGCACCTCCGTTGGGCGAGTAGAAACAACTGCCGTCGTCCACAATGTTGCTCTCGTTGTAATTGCAGGCGACGGGATCTGTGCACCCTGAGCAGCTCGAACCGTCACCTCCGCATTCGCCACAGGCGTCCTCGGTGGTGCACGACCCGTCATTCAGCACGGCTTCAGGATCGTAGTTACAGGCCCAAGCATATGTGCAGCCGTAGTAATCGCAACTCGTCGAAAATTCGTCGCATGTGGTGTAGCACGCGCCCTGCCCGTTGATGTTGGGAATCAACCCGAAATTCTCGACCGATGGGTGGAATTGAAGGCTCACTGATCCGCCTGCCACGGCATGGCAGTAGCTCATGATGGTTCCCACTTGCGGGGTCGGGTTGTTGGTGCAATTGCCTTCGGCAGCGTAGCAATCGTCGATTGGTCCGCCCGGCCAGCCGCACCAGTGGGTGTGGTTGGAGCCGAAGTTGTGCCCAAATTCGTGTGCTACGACGTTGAGGTTCCAGCTGTAGTTGTTCAGGTTGTAGACCATGGAGGGGCTCAAGTACGAGCTGAACCCAGCCGCATACGATGCATTGCAATTGACACCGAGGTAGGCAATGCCCCCTGTGCCGGTGTCGGAACGCCGGGTCAAGAGGTGAACAATGTCACGGGGCTGGTCGGCAAGGTCTGGGTTTTGGAGCCATTCGAGCCGGAAGGCGTCGAGCATGGCACCGGCGTTGCCGGTGTAGGCTGCATAGGGATCGGTGGTTTCCCACACGTTGATGTACGATGCGGCGAGGGAAATGAGGTCGTCGAGTTCCGTTTGGTAGATCTCACTCACACCACTCAGCAAGGCGAGGGCCCATTCCACTGATGCGTTGCAGTCGCCTCCGAATTGGTTATACGTAAAATGGTCAATGTCCAGGGCAATTTCCACACATTCCGTGACCGAATTGCTCGACGGTTGACTGGGTAGGCCCATGGGCTGTGGGGTGTGCACTTGCTCCGCGAGGGTTTCCAGCCCGCATTCAAACGTCGGCTTGATCACGGCGTCTGCTGTAGCATAGAGCACAAACAGCCCGGTCGCTCGGCCATCGCACTCGAGTCCACCCAACTCATATTGCACACCCTGGTAACGGATAGCGCCCGCGACCTGTCCGTTCAGGAAAACGACGGTTCCGTGGATGTCATCATTGGCAATGCGGTAGCTCAATAACCTTGGTGCGTACCGCTCGGTGCGCAGTCCATCCTTGGTCATGTGGCCGATTTCCAGGTCGGACCGGTAGGCCTGAAATCCGTGGAGGATTACCTTTTTGTGCGTTCCCCCGGGAAACGTCAATGGCACTTCCCAGTACACCGGTCGCTCATCTTCCAATGCGCTCCACACCGATGAATCGGCATCGAACACCACGCTTGATGCGCTTTGATGGGTGGGTAGGCAGAGAACTTCCTGTTGGTGCACCTGAAAAATCGCAGCGGGATCATACCATGACGCACAGCCTGTAGAAGATTGGGCCATTCCGATAAGCGGAAAGGCGAATGCCATGATCAGCGCGAGCATGAGACCGCGCTGATTGGCAAGTGGCTGTGAAAAGGTTTTCATAGGCATCCTCGGTGATAATCAAGTACTAAACTACTGAAAAGGAGGGGAGTTCACTTTTCTGACCGCGGAACGCAACTTCTCCGCGCCCTGCCGCGTATGCGGAGGCAGTATACACCTTCCAAATCCGAAAAAATTGGCCAAAAATTCAGCTGTATAATCACAAATAGTTAGACTAATAGTGGTTTTAGGTTGATTAATTTTGTATATTTAAGTAGGAATTGGATTATATCCGCGATGAATTACTTAACAATCACAACTGCTTGGAAGCGCTTTTCGCTGCTTTCACTTTCCACTTTGTTGCTCACAGCAACAGGGTTTTCCCAGTTCTTGGGTTTGGAAAGCGAGGTCCATGCCACCTCTGAACACGGCACCACATACCGCATTTATGCGGAGTTCGGTTCTGCTACCGATGAATGTGTTGCTGCCTACTCCGTAGGTGCTGCTGAGGACAACCCCGTCACACTCGAATTGGGGGTAACAACGTCATTCTACCAAAACGGTGGAGGAGCAAACTTGGGATCTGGCATCAATGCCTTCTTCCTGACGATTATTCCGGAAATCGGGTATGACAGCTGGTTCACCATTGGTTCGGAGACGAACGAAGACCCGACCATCTCTTCTATAGGTATGGCCGGTGCATTCACCGAATTCAACAACGGCAACGGCTTTGTCTTGGGCGAAGGCGCAGTTGGTGGAAGCTGGTACATCACTCCGGGCTCGAACGATCTTGCATTGGCTGGCGATGACGGCATGGTGCTGTTGGGGCAGTTTACCGCCGCAGACGATGCCGATGGAAACCCGGGTCATGTAACGTGCGACTGGAACATTCAGTGGCGCGATGCAGCTGGAGTATCCTCGAATGCATTGGGTGCCACGCACGACACAGCGGATAACTTGCCCGACGTATTCGGTTGCACGGATGAAGCAGCGTGCAATTTCGATTCAGCGGCAACGGCAGACGACGGTTCTTGTGATTACCTCGATGCCTTGGGTGTATGCGGCGGCGCATGCACTGCGGATGCCGACGCGGATGGCATATGCGATGATGCAGACGATTGTGTGGGTTTTTTGGACGCTTGTGGCGTTTGCAATGGCCCTGGTGACATTTATGAATGTGGTTGTTCAGACATTCCAGCAGGCGATTGCGACTGTGAAGGAACGCAGGCTGCTGAAGGCTACGATTGTGCCGGCGACTGCTTGGCGGATGCTGACGGCGATGGCGTGTGTGATCCGTTAGAGGTAGCAGGCTGCACCGACTCGGATGCTTGCAACTACAACGATTTGGCCACAGACGACGATGGCTCTTGTACTGTACTCGACGAGTGCGGTGTGTGCGGTGGAAACGGCATCGCCGAGGGCGCTTGCGATTGCGACGGCAATACACCGAATGCGGGTTATGACTGCGATGGCGTTTGTCTGAACGATGCCGACCAAGATGGAACATGCGACGAACTTGAAGTATCAGGCTGCACGGACAGCACGGCATGCAATTACGATCCCACCGCGACTGAAGAAGATGGATCTTGTGCTGAGGAAGATGAATGCGGTGTTTGTGGTGGTAATGGAATTCCAGAAGGTGCCTGTGATTGCGCAGGCAATACGTTGGATGCGCTCGGCGTATGCGGTGGAACCTGTTTGGCCGACGACAACAACAACGGAGTATGCGATTCAGAAGATGTATTGGGCTGTATGGATGCTACGGCGTGCAACTACGACCCCCTCGCCACAGTGAGCGACGATTCGTGCGCTGTTGAAGACGCCTGCGGCGTCTGCGGCGGCACAGGATTCCCTGAGGGAACCTGCGACTGCGAAGGCACCCTTCCAGAAGCCGGTTACGACTGCAACGGAGATTGCGTGAATGATGCGGATGGTGATGGCGTTTGTGATGCGCTTGAAACAGTGGGCTGTACCAACGACTTGGCCATCAACTACGACCCGGTCGCAACGGATGACGACGGTTCATGCGATGTTCCTGCCTTCCCATTCTTGCACGCTGAAGTGTATGCGGATACGGATTTGGGTACCACCTACCGTGTATACGCACTCTTTGAGAATGCCGACGACGAATGCACGGCCCTGTTTGCAGTGGGTTCAGCAGAATCTGATCCTGTAGCGCTCGAGCTTGAGGTGACGACAGCGTTCTACCAGAACCCCTTAGGGTCCAACCTTGGAAGTGGCATCAACCCGACCTTCTTTTCTATGGATCCCACACTTGAGTACGATAGCTGGTTGACCATTGGTTCAGAAAGCACCAACGACGAGTCGGTGAGCTCCATTGGAATGACTGATGCGTTTAGTGAATTCCAAGCAGGCAATGGGTTTGAATTGAATTCTCCTGCCGGCGGAAGCTGGTACATGGCCGCACCTGGAACCAACCCACTCGCTGTTGCGGGTGATGACGGCCGCGTGCTGTTGGCCCAGTTGACCGTAACGGACGACGAATCGGGTGAACCCGGTGATATCAGCGGTTTGTGGAACATGCAATGGCGCCAAGGTGGTACCGCAACCATGGAGAGCCGCGAACTGTACTTTACGACCGGCACGTACATGCCACCACTTGACGGCTGTACGGATGAAACAGCGTGCAACTACAACCCGATGGCAACGGACGATGACGGTACTTGCTTGCAAAACGACGAATGTGGCGTATGCGGCGGTGACGGCATTGCTGAAGGCGCTTGCGATTGCGCAGGCAGTGGTCCAGAAGCAGGTTACGACTGCGACGGCGTGTGCTTGAACGACGCCGATGGCGACGGCACCTGCGACGAATTTGAAGTCTTGGGCTGTACCGATGATACAGCTTGCAACTACAGCAGCGACGCTACTGAGGATGACGGCTCTTGCACGATAAACGACGAATGCGGCGTTTGCGGTGGAGACGGCATAGCCCCAGGCGCATGCGACTGTGAAGGCAACTTGCCCGAACCTGGTTACACGTGCGAAGGCGATTGCATCGCAGACAGTGACGGTGACGGCGTTTGCAACCCGTTTGAAGTGCCCGGCTGTACGGACGCGACGGCGTGCAACTTCGATACGGATGCTACCGATGAAGACGGCTCATGTGAATTCCCCGCTGCCGGTGAGGATTGCGCAGGTGACTGCTTGGCCGACCACGATGGCGACGGCATTTGTAACGATGCCGAAATCCCCGGTTGTTCCTCATCCTCAGCGACGAACTATAACCCAGCTGCCACTGACGACGACGGTTCGTGCACTTGGCCCGAAGGTTTGTTCACAGGATTGAGTTACGACTTGATCGGACACGACTTGATTGAAGGTACGTCAACCTACCGCTTGTACGCCAACTTCAACCCGGACACGTTGATCCAGGTTGTGGCTAGTTACGGTACAGCGGATGAGCCATGGGAAATCAGCTCCACTGAAGCCTTCCACCAGGATCCTAACGGTGCCCTGTTGGCGCACTCCATCAACCCGGCCTTCTTCGTGATGTTCCCGGAATTGGAGTACGATACATGGCTTGCACTCGGCGGAGGTCCCGGCTCTCCGATTGAATTGCAAACGGTAGGATTGGCCAACTTCTTCACAGACTTCGAGGAGAGCGGTGCCAACGTTCTCGTGAACGACGCAGTGGGTGCGAGTTTGTATTACATACCCGGTCCAAATGGAAGCCCTTTGTCTTTCGCCCAAGATGGACAGATTTTGCTCGGTCAGTTCACAACCAGCGGCGTCGTCTCGGTTAGGTACAACATGCAATTCCGCGATGCGGTGAGTGAAACCCACTACGCAACCGACGTGAATCTTGTTTTCCCAACATTCGGCGCAGGCTGCACAGACGAAACAGCTTGCAACTATGATTTGGAAGCTACGGATGACAACGGCACCTGCTACTACAGCACTGAGCATGTGGATTGCGATGGCAACTGCTACAGCGATGTGGACGGAGATGGCATCTGCGATGGTCAGGAAATTGCGGGCTGTACGGAAGAGTCCGCCTACAACTACAATGAAAACGCTACCGATGAAGACGGAACGTGCCTCGATGCCGGTTGCTTCGATGAGTTGGCCTGCAACTACGACCCAACGGCCGATGTGGATGTGCCAGAAACGTGCGAATACGCCGGTCCATTCTCTGACTGCGACGGCAACTGCAACGGCGACTACGAAGGCGATGGTGTAGCCGAGTGCGATGAAGTCTTGGGCTGTGCCTCGGCTTCTGCAACGAACTACGATCCGCTGGCGACCAACGACGACGGTTCGTGCATCTGGGGCGATGGTTCGTTCCAAGGCCTTACGTATGAGGTTGTTGGAGAAAACACCGTCGAAGGCAATACCACCTACCAGGTCTATGCGCAGTTTGACACGAACGCTGATGTCGACATGACGGCCTTGTTCGGTAACGCGGACTACCCTTGGTGGACGACGACGACGGCAGCATTCTACCAGCACCCACTCGGCGAGGACTTCGGTGGCAACATCAACCCAGGCTTCTTTAGCTACTTCCCTGAATTGGAATACGATTCGTGGTTGACGATCGGTGCAGCTCCGGGCGATTACAATGCCTTGGCGCAGCAAAACATGTACTTGCACCTGCCTTCATTCAATGCAGGCGAGGACATGATCATCGACACAGAAGCCGGTGCGCAGATTTTCTTGAACCCCGGCGCTTCTGAAACGCAAGGGGTGCCCGATGCGGACGGTCGTTTGCTCGTCGGTCAATTCACGACCAACGGCGTCATGTTCCTTCGCTACAACATTCAATTTGAGTTGGGTGGCCAACTGGAGCAGTACGAAGACGTTGAGTTGACGTTCCCACTGATTGCGGGTGGCTGTACCGATGAAATGGCTTCGAACTACGATCCTTCGGCCAACTTCGATGACCTCACGTGTATCTACGAGGGCTGTACGGATGAAACGGCGGACAACTACAATCCGGCTTCGAACCTGAACGACGGCTCATGCTTGTATACCGGTTGTATGGATCCGGAAGCGGACAACTACGATGCACAGGCCAACACAGGGGACCAAGCTGCGGAGTGTTTGTACACGGGTTGCTACGATGCCGATGCCGACAACTACGATGCCCAAGCCAACACGGGCGACCAGGAGGCATTGTGTGAGTACTTCGGTTGCATGGATCCAGACGCGGACAACTACGACGCTGGCGCTAACGTGGAAGACGGCAGCTGCTTGTACACGGGTTGCATGGATTCGGAAGCGGACAACTACGACGCCCAGGCCAACACCGGTGATCAAGAAGCACTGTGTGTCTACTTCGGTTGCACCGACGCTGCTGCCGATAACTACGACGCCGGCGCCAACGCCGACGACGGTACGTGCTTGTACACAGGTTGCATGGACGAAGCTGCGGACAACTATGATCCACAGGCCAACACGGGTGACCAAACTGCCATCTGCTTGTACAGCGGTTGCTACGATGACTTGGCTTCGAACTACGATGCCCAAGCGAATACGGGTGACCAAGAGGCCTTGTGTGAGTACACCGGTTGTACGAACCCTGATGCAGACAACTTTGACCCAGGTGCGAACGTAGACGATGGCTCGTGTATTGTAGCCGGTTGCATGTATGAAGCAGCGACCAACTTCAACCCAGCAGCGACGTACGACGACATGTCGTGTGCCTTCTCGTGCGCGACTCAGGGCTGCACCGACACAGCTGCTTCAAACTACGACGAGGCAGCGGAGGAAGACAATGGCTCGTGCTTGTACGCAGGTTGCACCAGCGTCGACGCCACGAACTACAACCCGAATGCCTTCGGCGATGACGGTTCCTGTGAGTTCGCGGGTTGCATGAACGAGCTCGCTTGCAACTACGATGCTTCAGCGACCTCCGACGACGGATCTTGCCTCATCGTAGGCTGCATGGACCCGGAGGGATTGAATTTCGATGCGGGAGCCAACTTCCCAGGCGGTTGCGACTATCCGGATGCATGTCCGGGTGACATCAATGGTGACTTGTTCATCGATGTAAGTGACCTCCTCACGTTCTTCCAGTACTACGGAACGGCTTGCCCTGAATAATGAACCGACCATTTGGACCAACCATCCAAATTTCACTTGAACGAGAGAGCCGCCCCGCAATGGGCGGCTCTTTCTTTTTCCGGCCGCTGCTCCCTTATTTTTGGGCATGCGACGAATTCAACTCTGCACGTTTGCCCTGGGTATTTTGCTCATGACGGCGGCAAACGCCCAACACGTTCCGCAAACCGCTTACCGTCCATCGGCCGAATCCCCTGAGTGGGTGCAGTTGATGTACAGCGGTGAAGCCTCGCACGAAGCGGTGCGCTCGGCCTACGAATCGTACTACGCCGACCACGCGTTTGTCAAAAACTGCGACACGCAATTCTACAAGCGCTGGATGCGTAACGCGGAGTTGCCAGCGCCTGTAGTGTCGCATGCGTACGTCGCCGCCCACGCAGAAGCCGCCAATCGACTGACCGGTGAATGGGAGGAGCTCGGCCCTTGGAGCTACGACCCGGAGGTCGCCATGCAATTCCAAGTGCAGAGCCCCGGTGCCTGCCACGTTTACACGGTGGAGCAGTCCGCATCCAATCACCAGGTGGTGTGGTGCGGCACCGCTACGGCCGGGGCGTGGAAAAGCGTCGACCACGGAGCGCATTGGGAACTCATGACCCGCGACTTGCCGCTCACCAGCGTGTATAGCGTCGCCATCCACCCATTGGATTCGGACCGTGTTTTTGTGGGTTCGGGGTCCGGTCAATTGTGGCGCACCACCGATGGTGGCTTATCGTGGGAAGAATGCGGCAATTCCACGTTCCAGGGTGCAGATCGCTGGTACCGCGACGTTATCTTTTCACCAGTGGTGGAAGGACAGGAGCCTCAGCTGCTTGCTGCCACGAATTACGGCTTGTTCCGAAGTGAAAACGACGGGGAGACCATGATCCAAGTGGCGTCTGGCGAATACATGGAATTGGCTTTTCACCCCACCGACCCTTCCATCTGCTATACCATCCAGTTGTTGGGTGAGAGCACGGTGTTCAAGCGTTCCACGGACGGCGGCGTATCGTT
>DJYV01000112.1:17007-19688 GCA_002448555.1 Flavobacteriales bacterium UBA6969 | reverse complement strand
AAGTCAGCCATCATACACGAAGGCTGCGTCACGGTGCTGGTGGGATCCAAGAGTTGATTCCGTCCACTTCTAAACATGAAAACGGCCGCTCGATGCGGCCGTTTTTCGTTGTTTCTTGTGGTGCGCGTGTTACTTCACCATCAGCTGCGTCGCCGCTCGGCGACCGTCCGCCTCCACCACCAGTAGGTAATTGCCCTGGGCCAGCTCGGAGGTAGGCACTTCAAATCGGTAGGTTCCCACAGGCAATGCACTTTCAAATCCGTTCCACATGTGGCGCCCCGTCAAGTCGAAGAGGTCAACCGAAACGGCATCAAACGGCTGGTGCGTATTGAACGCGAGTGTCGCTGTCGAAGACGTGGGGTTGGGATACACGGACAACGCGATACCACGCACCTGCTCAAGCTCCTCGATGTCGGAGGCCGTCAGCACTTCGATGTTGATATCATCAAGGAAAATGTTGTTCCCGAGGCGGCTCTCAAATTCAAACATCAGGCGGAAATTCTCCGTGAAAAACTGTTCATACGGGATGCTCAACGTGTAGCCGTTCCACTCGTCTGGTCCATTCGGCGTGAACGCATACTGGTGCGGAGGCGCCGATGGCAGATCTGTGAATCCCCGGTGCATGCGCCGCAAACTCCACGTTTCACCGCAATCAGGCGAGGCGTACACCTTCAACCGATCATCCGTATCGTCCTCGTCTTCATCCGAGCCCTTGTAGCAGTACGCCCACTTGTACGATACTTGAATCTCAGCCGCGTCGGACATGTCCATGCTGCTGGTAATGAGCTGATCTCGGTTGTATTCGATTGAGTTTGACCAGTTGTGGATGCGCAAGGAACGGTCTCCGGTGTAAGCAGCGGCCGTCACCACCTCCCAGCCATCGCCGTCGTTGGACACGTCCACCATGAACCAATCATCGCTCAGCTCGGCGGCTTCAAAGCTGTCCTCAAATGGCGTTTCCATGGCCCCCACCTCTAGCACCTGAATGTAGGCCGGCTCTGTGAGGTATACTTCGTTGGACCCGTTGGACACGGTCAGCACAACATCGAAAATCCCGGCTTGGTCAAAAACGTGCCACGGCGTCTCCTCATCACTCGTTCCGCCGTCCCCAAAGTTCCAAGACCAGCCGGTTACCCCATGGTAGCTCGCGTCAAAAAATTGAATCGAATCGCCAACGCAGACTGTTTGCCGGGAAGCGGTGAATCGCGCCTCGCACAGAATCGGGTCTTGGTCAACACCGGTTTCTTCCAGATTTTCAGGAGTCCAGAGCTGGTTGCGCTGCGCCGTGCTGCTGTTCATCGCCGCACGCATGCGCAAGCGCTGGCCTTCCGTGAACATCCGGCCACAGTACGAATAGTCCATGTAGTTTTGGACGTTGTCCAAGGAGCCACAGGTTTCCCCGTCGAGATTGCAGGTGGTCCAACCGCTCGTCAAAGGCGTGTCGTCCACGTTGTCGTCCATGTCGCAATTTTCCGGGTCACCGGGGCTGTTTGAATTGCCCCAGGGGTGGCGCAAGTTCATCCAGTGCCCAGCCTCATGGGTCAAAGTGCGGGAGCGGTAGTTGTTGCTGGTACCGATGTTGCCCGTGTAATCGTGAGCCACAACGATGCCGTCGTTACCCGCGCCCATCCAACCGTTCACCGAACTTGGATAGAGGCTGTACCCCGCTGCTCCGTTGGCGTTTTCAACCACCCACACGTTGAGGTAGCTGTTGCGCGGCCATTGAATCAGGTCCTTCACATCGCCGTCACCGATGTACGTCAAAGGTGACACGATTCGGTTGATGCCCGTGTGGCAATTGCCATCTGGATCAATCTGGGCCAGTCGAAATTCTATCTCAGAATCTGCGGCGATGTCCTCAAATTCGGTGATGACATCCGACGTGTCCGGGTTGAGTTTGCGGAAGTCGCGGTTCATCACCTCAATGCCGCTGTAAATCTGCTCATCGCTGATGTTTTCGGGGCCATTGTAGTGAATAACGTGGAAGACAACGGGGATGATGATCAATTCATCGCGGTTGAAGTCTTCGAAGGCTTGGGTCTCGTCTTCGAGCCGCTGACCTACCTCTTCTGCAGCTTCCCGTGCCCCCGGATGGGCATTGAAAAACGCCTCTTCCATCATCCACTGGCCGCAGTAGCGGATGTCCGTGGCCGGCGGAGCGTCTTGGCCGGAAGTCACCGAAGTTGCAAACAACAAGGCAGCGGATGCCAACAGGGGTAGATTAAGGGTTCGAATCAGCATGGTTTCAATTCTTGGGTTTGTAAAATACCACTTTTTAGAGGGGATTTTGGCAAACACGTGTGAAGATGACCCAATGGCATCCTCACAAGTGTAATTTTGAACCATGAAATCTGCTCTCTCTCTGTTTCTTCTCGCATGCGTTGCCTTGTTGACGGCATGCGCAGGCGGCAGCACGAAGCCCGCTGAAACCGAAGGACAGCTCCAAGTTCAAGAAATTTCCATTCTGAAACTCGATTCGTTGCAAGCTGCACTGCCTACTGCCATCCTCATTGATGTGCGCTCGGATGAAGAGTGGGTTGCTGGGCACCTGGCGGGCGCCTCGTACGTTTCATTTGATTGGGACCACCGGCTCGATTCGTTGAAAGCGCTGCCGGAAAATCGACCTATCCTCGTGTACTGCGAAGCGGGAGGACGAAGCGGAGTCATCACAGAAGAGTTGC
>DJYV01000112.1:0-16625 GCA_002448555.1 Flavobacteriales bacterium UBA6969 | reverse complement strand
AAAACGAACGGCCCGTGGTGTTCGACGCTCCGGTGGCGTTGCCCTAACGCTCCGCAGCAGGTTCGAGGCGAAAACCAATGTCCGAGACTCCGGGCAGTGGTGTTTCTCGCATCCCGTGTCGGATGCCGATGGCGTAATCTCCGGTCAATGGGAAGCCGGTCTGACTCCGGAATCCAATGCGGTGGTCGACCAAGTTGCCAAACCCGGTTCCCAACCACCTGCCGCGTTCATCGGCCAAGTCGCACGCCAGGGTATCCCGCAGGGTCCGGCCATTCGGAAAGGTGAAGTCCACAAACAAGTAGATGTTGCTGAAGGGGTAACGTTGATCGTGCCGGAGGTCAATGAAAAAATCATACCGCGCCAGCGTGTCGGTTACCTGCCATTCAAAGGTGGCTTCTTCGTCGGCTTCCCAGCCAAGGTCCGGATCAATCGGCTGGGTTTCAGCGTAAAACGCATCTGTCCCGCATCCCAACCCCAACACAATCAGCGCCGCGAAGCCCAACGACTGCGCGGTCTTCACGACTTATCGGTTTTCGCATTGGCATTGCGCGGTGGGCGCCGGCGCTTCTTTCGAGACTTGCCCGGTTTGTTGCCGTCAGCCTTGCCCCCTTGCGGTGCGTTGTTTCCGGACGCCTTGGACTCGCCTCCTCCAGCCTTGGACTTATTGCCCGGTCGGTTTCTGCGGCCGGACCGCTTTTTCCGGCGGCGGCGTTGCTCGTCAAAGCGCGTCAAGCTGTCCTGCCCTACCACATTCGAATAGGTCTCATCCACCTCGTCCGGCCCTTCTTCCAAGGCAAATTCGGTGAGGCTGTGCGGATACTGGCCGCGCTTGTTCATTTCGAGCAACTCGTGCATGTCTTCCAATGTCACAGCCACCGGTCCATTGGTAGCTCCATCGGGCGCCATCAGGTAGACCAATCGCTTGAAAATGTCCATTTTAAAGACAAATGCACGGCCTTCCTTGAGTTTGATTTTGGCGTTGGGTGAAGGGAAATCCTTGACCGCTTCTACGTATTGGTCCAGTTCAAAATTGAGGCAGCATTTCAATTTGCCGCATTGCCCTGCCAACTTCTGAGGGTTCAATGACAATTGCTGGTAGCGAGCAGCTGACGTGCTGACGCTGCGGAAATCCTTCAGCCAGCTGGAGCAACACAATTCCCTGCCACACACCCCGATACCGCCGACGCGTGCCGCCTCCTGCCGGGCGCCGATTTGACGCATTTCAATGCGAACACCGAAGGCCGAGGCCAAGGCCCGTACCAATTCCCTGAAGTCAACGCGGTCCTCAGCGGTGTAGTAAAATGTGCCCTTCTTGCCATCCCCTTGAAACTCCACATCCGTCAATTTCATGCCAAGGCCTAGGCCTTTGATGATCTCACGCGCTTCGCGAAGGGTGTCCGCTTCCCGCAAGCTTGCCTTCTGCCACGTATCGATGTCCTCTTGCGTCGCTTTGCGTTCGATGCGCTTGATTTCGTGGTCGTCTTTGGTCCCTTTCGCGTTCATCTGCGCGCGGACGAGTTCACCGGAGAGGCTCACAACGCCCACGTCCAACCCGTGGTCAGCATCGAGTACCACCACGTCACCGACGTGCGCGTCCATGGTCGAAGGTTTGCGAAAAAATCCTTTTCGGTTGGCCTTGAACCGCACCTCCACCACATCAAACGGGCGCTGACCCGATGGCAAGGCCACGCCTTCCAACCAATCAAACACCGTTAGTGAACCACAACCGCCGACTCCACAGTTCCCGTTGCTGCGGCATCCCCGAGGTTTGCCGTCCGCTCCATTTCTACAATTGTTGCAACTCATTGAAGCGAAGATACGGAGGTTCAGGCTGCCTTTCTCAGCAAAGTATTCAACCGAGCGCTGATGTCCATGAACACCAATTTGCCGTTGACATTGCCCGCGATGTCCCGGTGAGCGCGTTCCAATACCTCCTGCATTTCAAGCACGTTTCCGTGGTGAATAAACGGGGCGAATTTGACAGCGAATTGCCGCTCTGCATCGGTCAGTCGGACGAGGGATTGCGCGCCGTAGTTGCCCACAATGCATTGGCGAAGCATGTGCAGCGCATACCGCACGAACCGCTTCATGCCCTCCCGACCCGGTTTGGCGAAATCATCCGACAAAGCCACCGTCGTCACCGAATCGTTGGCATAGCACGCACGCATCCATGCGACGAACAACCGGTAGTCTTCATCCGTTCCCTCCTCGCCGCGCATCCGCAGGGCGCCGGCGATGTTCCCATCAGTCACGTGCAACAGCCCGCGGGCTTCTTCTTCCCGCACCCCGAACCGCGTTTGCAAGCCCTCCGCGGCTTCTTCCAAACCGAGTCGAGGCACCTGCACCATCTGCACGCGTGACCGGATTGTCGCGAGCAGTTGGTTGGCTTGTTCACTGACAAAAAGCATCACCGTCCGATCGGTCGGTTCCTCGATGAGCTTGAGCATTTTGTTGGCCGTATCCACGCGCATGGCCTCCGGCAACCAAAGGATGAGCACCTTCCATCCACCGGCGAACGCCTTCAACCCCAACTTTCGATTGAGTTCCATCGCCTCTTGCACGCTGATGAAAAGTTGCTTTCGATCCGCTCCAATGGCTGCGAGCCACTCCTCTTGACCGAAGTAGGGCCCTTGCAACACCCGCTCGCGCCAAACCGCCTGAAAGGGCTGGGAAAGCGCGTGGTCGGAGCCGTCTTTTCTAAAAAACGGAAAGGACCAGTGCAAATCCGGATGCTGCAACGTGTCATACTGGACGCAGGACGAACACTTCCCGCAGGCATCGGCGTCCGTCGGGGCGCTGCAGTGCAAATAGCGGGCATACGCCAACGCCAGCGCCAGTGCTCCACTGCCTTCTGGTCCGTTGAATAACTGAGCATGGGCGACCCGACCCGACTGGGCCCCCGCCCGCAGCTTCGCGCCCAAATCGCGGTGTCCGATGACCTGCTCAAATCGCATGCAACGAAAGTAAGGTTAAAACGCCGCGTGCGCCGAAGCATAGACGCCCCGTCCGGCTGCACTGATTCCACTGGCAAACACGCGGTAATGCATGTCCAACAGGTTACGCACACCCAAGCGGCAATCCAGCTTCTCGTTCAGTTTTGCGCTGAATTCGGCATTCAACGTCCACCAGCTGGGCGCACCGGTCGCGAGCATCAAGTCCAAGTTGTCCGTGGCGTTCGGGCCAAATCTGGAAGCGTCCTTGGCACCGCTGAACAACACATACCATTCGAACGTCCACCAGCGGCCTTCAATGTCAGAAGCCACGCGGCCAAATACCGGAGGAATGTGCGACATGGGCAACCGCTCCATTTCACCCGTCGTTTCATCTGGAATGACCTGATCACCGACAGTCCAATTCACGGCCGCTTCAATGCCCCATGCTTTGGTCAATTGGGCATGCACCTCTCCCCGCAGTCCAGCAATCAGCGCATGGCTGGCATTGACGTGGGTCTGGACCCGGGCGCTGTCGCCATCGATGAAGAACATCGGATCGCCGTTGAGTTCCGTGAGTTGAGGAACAATCGCATCGTTGAGGCGCGACCCAAAACCGCTGAGCGTCACGCTCAAAAGTTGCCGCGCTTGCCAATCCCAGTGGATTGACTGCTCAATGCTGTACAGGTACTCCGGCTGCAACGCATCGTTGGGCACCAAAACATACCCTCCTTTCTCCCGAACCTTGCCCATGTCATCTACGTTCGGATGCCGGAATCCCGTGGAAAATCCGGTGTTCAGCGACCACACCCGGGAAGGACTGACCCAGCGGTCGGACACCCCACCGGTCAAGGCGCTGTTCTGCATGTTCACCTCATCGAACGGCAAGGAATACCCCATGCCTTCATCGAAGGCCGCATCCAATCGCGACTGGCTCCACCGCAATCCTCCGGTGAACCGGTGCTGTCGCCACCGCATTTGGGCGTTGGCAAACGAAGCCAACGTGCGCATCCCACTGCCCCCGTTCGGGTAGCGGGTATCGGCGGCTTCAACCGCATCCGTCTCGATGTTCAACGCGTGGGCCGTCGACTCCACTGCATCCCAACCGACGTTGATCCCGGCGGTTACGTTCAAGCCATTGTAGAAGCGCTTCGATGCGGTAGTGTAGCCGTTCCAGATGCGGACATTCTCCCGCTGGGTTTCCTGCCAGTCAGATCCAAAACGCCGTTTGATGCGGGACTCTTCGATGGATTGAACCGAAACCAACGTATTCCATGCGATATCCCAGCGGGCGATGGATGAGCCGTACCGCAGCGAGGCCAACGAACGGCGCTGTGGGCCATAGTTCCAGGTGGCCCATTTGGGTGTGTCTCCGCTCGTTTCAAACGAGACATCGTACCGGGGAATGTCACTGCTTGAACTCCATTGCAGGTTCAAATCCCAAACCCCGTGGTGGGTCTGGTAGCGGAGCTTTTGGAGAAAATCCGTCTGGTCATAACCTGAACCCAATTGCACATTGGCGTCTTCATTGATACGCACCTGGTCCGTGCCATTTTCGCGCACCACATACACCGAATCCAGCCCCCACGTAGCATCGCCGTGGAGCCGCCATTTTCCCATCCGCAAGTCCCCATAACGGGCATGCGAAAAGGAGGTCAACGTTGCCCAATTTCGACTGGAATACTCGACGTCTCCATGGACCATCGTGCTCTGGTTTGGGGAGCGGAACGCGGTCGAAACCCGCGTCTTCAAGCCCCGATTGCCAACGCGCGGTGTGCGCGTGTGGTAATGAATGACCCCGCCCATGGCATCGCTCCCGAACAGAATGCTATTGGGTCCCAAGAGCACATCTGTGCGATCCAAGATATTGGGATCGACGGTGATGGCATTCTGCAAATGACCGCTCCGGTAAATGGCGTTGTTCATGCGAACGCCGTCGACAACAAGCAATACCCGGTTGGCCTCAAACCCCCTCAAAATCGGAGAGCCACCACCTTGCTGGCTTTGTTGGACTAGGACGGAGCCTGTGGACCACAGCAATTCCGCCGCAGTCTGGGGTACTTCCAATTGAACAACCGGTTTTGGCCCCTGTTTTGAGGCCAGAGCGATGCTCGAAAGCGCAACCGTCTCGGCGCTGGCCACTCCTTGGATGACCACTTCCGCCTGCTCCAAGCTGATCATGTCCTCCACCATGCGCACTTGATCGGGGACCGCCTGTCCGGGGTAAATGACCATGTCCATGAACCCCACCGAACGCAGCAACAGGGTATCCAGTTGAACGTTGCGTTGAATGGTCGCGTTGCCGGCTTCATCGGTCATCACCTGAACACCTGTATTCTTGTTTACAATGACCGCATACGGCACGGGTACAGCACCATTTGAGGAGACCGCCTGAATTTTCTCAGGCTTCGCTGCCGTATTCTTGGCGGGGGTTTCCTGAGCGTTCAACACCCCGGAGAGGAGCAGACAAGCCCCCAGGGACAGCCGATTCGCCGTCTGCCAGAATTGCTTTTTTGTTCTGCTCCGCTGTTCCATGGTTGCCCCTAGATACAAATATCACGCCAAAATCCTCCCTTCCTGCCCTACTCAAATACCTGCTCGAGCACGTCATAACTCTTGATTTCCCGAAGCCCCCCGAACTGGTGGCCGAGGTAGCGGACTTGGCCCTTGATCAGCTCTTTGCGGTCAGAAAAAGAAGCGGTGAAATGACGGCCTGTTTCTCCTGTAAGGTCCACAAACCACTGGGACAACGGCGGCGGCAAGTGGTCTTCCGCGGTGCCCATGGCGTGCTTCCATTCGCCCGATTGCAAGTCCAACACATCCGCCCCAGCCGAAGTTGGACGAGCCGGCGCGAGGCCCATCAAGGCAATCAATTGCCCCATGAACTCGGCATGAATCCAGCCGACCTGTTCTTCTTCCTCCACCCGCATCAGCGAAGTCTGGAACAACGTGTAGACCTCCGGATGTGCGGTTTCTTCCGGAAAAAGTTTGCCCACGAGTTCGCACAAAAAAAACGCCACCGCACTGCGGCGTACGTCGTGAAACATCGCCACGGGAATGTGGGTGCGACGCGCTTCTTTGAACCGTAAGAGCCCTTCCGACCCTTTTCGGGTCACTCCCCGCAACTCGAGCATTGCGCCGGGGTGCCATTTCCCCACTTGCCGGTTTTTGCCTCGGCCCTCCGTGACCCACAAGGCGACCGCCCCCAAAGTCTCACCCAGCACACGAACCACCCGACGCCCATCGTTGTATGGAACTACGGAGAGCACAATGCACGGCTCACGATCGAGGGAGAGGGATTCGGCCATCGGAGAATCTTCGACCAAACGAATTTACAATCGGTGTCCGCAGACCCAACAAAAGAGCGCGGAATGAGGTTACTTTAGCAGAGCGTTGAAAACATGAGTCAGGAACACACAACCGAAGCGGCACCGCACCTGAGTAGCGTTGATTGGTTCAACTACCAACGCCGTTCCACCCATCAAATCAACGTTGGAAACCTGACCCTTGGCGGAGATGCCCCCTTGCGCATTCAGTCGATGACGACCGTGGATACGATGGACATCGAAAGAACCGTTGCCGAAAGCGAACGCATGATCGACGCGGGATGTGAGTTGGTTCGGATCACAGCGCCTTCCAAAAAGGAAGCGGAGGCCCTGAAGACCATCGCAGCGGCCTTGCATGAAAGAGGGCATAACGTGCCCCTTGTCGCCGACATCCACTTCACGCCCAACGCCGCCGAAATCGCTGCGGACCACGTCGAGAAGATCCGCGTCAACCCCGGCAACTACGCCGACAAAAAACGATTCGAAGACATCGAGTACACCGATGCATCGTACGCAGAGGAACTCGAACGCATCCGCGAGCGGTTTACGCCGTTGGTGCTGAAATGCAAGGCTCTTGGCCGGGCTATGCGCATCGGAACCAACCACGGTTCGTTGTCGGACCGCATCATGAGCCGCTACGGCGACACGCCGAAAGGCATGGTGGAAAGCGCCATGGAGTTCTTGCGCATTTGCCGCGACAACGACTACCACAACCTCGTCATCAGCATGAAGGCCTCCAACCCACAGGTGATGGTCCAGGCCTACCGTTTGCTCGTAGCCAGTATGGACGCAGAAGGGATGAACTACCCCCTCCACCTCGGCGTGACGGAAGCCGGCGATGGCGAAGATGGTCGCATCAAAAGCGCTGTTGGCATCGGGGCCTTGCTCGAAGACGGGCTGGGCGACACCATCCGCGTCTCACTGACCGAAGCACCTGAAGCCGAATTGCCCGTGGCGCGCATGCTGGTCGAACGCTATGACAACCGCCCGCACACCGATCTCCCCACCGTTCCGCTGTCCTTCGACCCGTACAGCTATGCCCGGCGTTCTGCCCGAGAAGCAGCAGGTGCTGGAGGCAAGCAGGTGCCGCGCGTGGTGCATGATTTGAGCGATGGACCTGTGACCGAAGCCAAGCTATTCGGCTGCGGCTACCGGTACTCCGTTCCGCTCGACAAGTGGAACCTCGATGACTTCGCGTGCGACTTCATTTACACCGGGGCGGAGTCCGTGGCATTTGAATTGCCCGGCACCTTGGCCGTGCTGCAAGACGCCGAACATTGGCAAGACCGAACGCGGCATTACCCCGTGTGGCAGGCCGCTGACTGGGCCGAAAACCACCCCGCTGAGTGGCATTTTGTGCGGGCGGAGGCGGCCGACCTCACGGATGCATTCATCGCGCGCGTACAGCAAAACAACCGAGCGGTACTGATTTTGCAAGCGGCCACCGAACACGCGATGCCTGAGCTTCGGGCGGCGTGCATGGCCCTCGATGCAGCCGGTTGCGATGTGCCGGTGATCCTGCGCAGGACGTACAACGGGCTGGATGCAGAGCGCTTCCAACTTTATGCGGCGACCGACGTTGGAGCTCCACTCCTCGATGGATTTGGAGACGGCGTCTGGATTGAAGGGCAGGGATTGCCCTTGCAGTTGCGCAATTCAACGGCGTTCGGGATTCTGCAAGCGACGCGAACGCGCATCTCAAAAACCGAGTACATCAGTTGCCCCAGCTGCGGCCGTACGTTGTTTGATTTGCAAGAGACCACAGCGAAGATCCGCGAAGTCACCTCCCACCTCAAAGGCATCAAAATTGGCATCATGGGCTGCATCGTCAACGGGCCGGGTGAAATGGCCGATGCCGACTACGGCTACGTCGGAACTGGACCGGGCAAAATCACCTTGTACAAAGAGAAGGAGGTCGTGGAGAAAAACGTCCCGGAAGAGCGGGCCGTTGATGCGCTCATCGAATTGATCCGCAGCCACGGCGACTGGGTCGAGCCGGTCGTTCAGGACTGAATTACGCCGTTGCTTCCTCAGCAAAAAACGCCCGTTGCCCAATCAGAATGGCAATGACGCCGCACGAAATAGCGGCATCCGCCAAATTCCAAATGGGCGGAAACACCTCGCGATTGGCCAAGGACTCAATGGGAAAAGATGATGGCCATCGCACCGTGAAGTGGAACATGTCCACCACGTGCCCCATCATGAACGGAGCATAGCCTTCCCCCGCCCATTCAGCAATCAAGCCCCAATGGCTTGCCGTGAAGAGTTGGCCGTACACGGCGCTGTCAATGATGTTCCCGATGGCACCGGCCCAGATGAATGCCAAGCACGTCAAAAATCCGCGGTGCGCACCCGACGCAATGAGTTTCTTGATGTAAAAGCCAATGCCCACGGCGGCCACGAGCCGAAAACCGGTCAACACCAACTTACCCGCCATGCCCGGCAAGGCCCAACCGAACGCCATGCCTTCGTTTTCAATGAATTGCAGTTCCAAAAATCCGGGTATGAACGCCATGCGCTCCCCCAACGAGAAGTTCAATTTAACCCACACCTTCAGGCATTGGTCAGCGACCAAAACGGGGACCACAACGGCCAAAACCCAACCCAAGAGTGTGCGCGGTGTACTCAAGGAGTTGCTTACTGCTTGTTCTTGGCCTCGATGGACATCGTGGCGTGGGGCACCAAGCGCAGGCGTGCCTTGGGAATGAGCTTCCCGGTCACTCGGCAAATGCCGTAGGTCTTGTTCTTGATGCGCAGCAAGGCGTTTTCCAAGTTGACAATGAACTTCTGTTGACGCGCCGCCAATTGAGCGGTTTCTTCCCGGCTCATGGTCTCCGAACCATCTTCCATCATTTTGAAGGTAGGCGCGGTGTCATCGGTGGTATTGTCGTCGCTGTGCGACAAGGCGCGTTGGAGTTCATCGTAGTTCTCGCGGGCCACGGCCAGCTTCTCCTCAATCAATGTTTGGAACTCCTGCAAATCGTTATCCGAATAGCGTGTTTCTGCCATAACGGTTGTGTTTTAATCCTGTTTTGTCACTGCCAAGGCCACGTTGATGCCTTGGCTCAATTCAATCCTTTCAGCGCCGGGAACGGTCTCCCAACGCACCTCATTCGCCAACGTCTCGTGAGCAATATAATCCAAATTCTCCTTCATCACGGCTTCCACTTCAGGCGCCGAATCTACGGTCAAAGCGATGCGGTCGGTGACTTCGAGTCCGGCATCTTTTCGCAAGTTCTGAACCCGGTTCACCAACTCACGTGCCAGCCCTTCGCCCTTCAACGCATCATCCAAACTGATGTCCAGCGCTACGGTCACGCCGCCTACGCTTGAAACCAACCAACCTGGAATATCATCGGTCAAGATGGCCACCTCCGACACTTCCACCAGCGCTTCGCCTTGTCCATCGTCCGGGTTGACAGCCACACGTCCTTCCCGCTCCAGTTCTGCAATTCCTCCGGCATCAAGGGCGTTCACTGCCGCCGCTACGGCCTTCATGCGCTTACCAAATTTGGGGCCGAGGGCCTTGAAGTCCGGCTTCACGCGTTTCACGATCGACACTTCTGTGTTCTCGCCGTCCCGAACTACTTCAATGGCCTTAACGTTGACCTCCCCTTCGATGAGGTTCGCCATCGTCTCAATGCGGCTCGCCATCCGTTCGTTTAGCACCGGCACCAACACGCGGCGCAAAGGCTGCCGGACACGCAACCGCTCACGCTTACGCAAGGACAGCACCTGGGAGCTGATTTGCTGCGCGAGGGCCATGCGGGCTTCGAGTTCTGTATCAATGCAGGCCGCTTCCGCTTCCGGGAATACCGCCAAATGCACGGATTCCTCCGCACCGGTCAAATCCCGGTACAACCGGTCTGCGTAAAATGGTGCGATGGGAGAAATCATCACCGACAGCGACTTCAGGCATGTATGCAGCGTTTGGTAGGCGCTTCGCTTGTCGTCGCTCATTTCGCCCTTCCAAAAGCGGCGGCGCGATTGGCGCACATGCCAGTTCGAGAGGTCGTCGATCGCAAACGACTGGATTGCACGGGCCACCTTGGTGGGCTCCAACGCTTCGTACGCTTCGGTCACCTCCTGGATCAACGAATTCAAGCGCGACAGCACCCACCGGTCAATCTCGGGGCGATTGGCTATCGGCACCTCATCCCCTCCTCCGGTGTAGCCATCGATGTTGGCATACAAGGCGAGGAAATTGTAGGTGTTGTGCAGCGTGCCAAAGAACTTGCGCTGGACCTCTGTGATGCCGTCCGCATCGAATTTGAGGTTGTCCCACGGCTGAGCGTTGGAAATCATGTACCAGCGGGTCGCGTCGGGGCCGTATTGACCCAACGTCTCGAAAGGATCTACGGCGTTGCCCAATCGCTTGGACATCTTCTGGCCGTTCTTATCGAGAACCAAGCCATTGCTGACAACGTTTTTGTACGCTACGGAATCGAAGACCATCGTGGCAATCGCGTGCAGCGTGTAGAACCAGCCGCGGGTTTGGTCCACGCCCTCCGCAATGAAGTCGGCAGGGTACGACTGACCCGCGTCGATTTTTTCTTTGTTTTCAAACGGGTAATGCCACTGGGCGTACGGCATGGATCCGCTGTCAAACCAAACGTCAATCAGATCTGCCTCGCGCCGCATCGGGCGTCCGTCGGAAGCCTTGAGTGTGATGCGGTCGACGACGTGCTTGTGCAAGTCGAACTGCTCGTAGTTGGCCTTGGACATGTCCCCAGGAACAAAGGTTTCCAAGGGGTTAGCATCCATGAGTCCGGACTCTACGGCCTCCGCACAGGCTGCTTTCAACTCCTCTACTGAGCCGATGCACCGGCGCTCGGTGCCGTCTTCGGTGGACCAAATGGGAATGGGAATGCCCCAAAACCGCGAGCGGCTGAGGTTCCAGTCGTTCAGATTTTCCAACCACTTTCCGAAACGGCCCGACCCCGTGCTTACCGGCTTCCAGCGAATGGTTTTGTTCAGCTCCTGCATGCGCTCTTTGGCTGCAGTTGCGCGAATGAACCAGCTGTCCAGCGGGTAGTAAAGGACCGGCTTGTCCGTTCTCCAGCAATGGGGGTAGTTGTGCTCGTATTTTTCGACCAAAAACGCGAGTCCCTTGCCTTTCAAATCGATGGCAATTTCTACGTCCACCGACCGCTCTGGCGCTTCTCCTTCATCGTAATACTCCTCCTTGACGTACCGACCGGCAAGGGGCCCAGCGCCGTCGCGGATGCGGCCCTGCAGGTCCACCAACGGGACTCCTTGGCCCGTGCCGTCGTCGATGAGCATGGGGGGAACACCCGCAGCTGAAGCCACGCGCGCATCGTCCGCTCCGAAAGTCGGCGCTGTATGGACGATGCCCGTACCGTCTTCCGTGGTTACGAAATCACCGGGAATGATGCGGAATGCCTCGCTCACGCCTTTCATGGGTTCAGCCCAATCGAGCAGTTGTTCGTACCGCGCGCCACACAATTCTGCGCCGCTGATGCGGGCAATCACCTCGTGTTCCGGGGCTTTTTTCCCGCCAAAATGCTTGCCCATCAAATCCTCCGCCAACACCACCAACCCGGACTCGTCGGTGTACCGGTTCTTGGTGGCCACAAGGACGTAAGTGATATCCGGTCCAACCGTGAGGGCCGTATTGGAAGGGAGCGTCCACGGCGTGGTCGTCCATGCCAAGAAGTAGACGGGCAAGTGACCATAGGCTTCCGCCTTCTCAGACCCTGCGTGCTCGAGCACGCGTGCTCCACATTCGGGCAGCGCCTTGAATTGGGCTACGACCGTGGTGTCCTTGACGTCGCGGTATGCACCCGGCTGGTTCAGTTCGTGTGAACTCAATCCCGTTCCCGCCGCAGGGCTGTACGGCTGGATGGTGTAGCCCTTGTAGAGCAAGTCTTTGTCGTCGAGTTGCTTGAGTAACCACCAGACGCTCTCAATGTACTTGTTTTCGTAGGTCACGTACGGCGCGTCCATGTCGACCCAATACCCCATTTTGCGGGTGAGGTCGTTCCAAATGTCCGTGTACCGCATGACGGCTTTCTTGCACGCCTCGTTGTACTCTTCAATGGTCAGTTTGACCCCGATGTCCTCTTTGGTGATGCCGAGTTCTTTTTCCACGCCCAACTCCACGGGCAGGCCGTGGGTGTCCCAGCCCGCTTTTCGTTCGACGCGGTATCCCTTCAGGGTGTGAAATCGGCAAAAAATGTCTTTGATGGCTCGGGCCATCACGTGGTGGATGCCCGGCTTTCCGTTGGCGGAAGGCGGCCCTTCGAAGAACACGTACGGCCGATCAGCCGGACGCGTCTCGATGCTCTTCTGGAACGTCCCGTCCTGTTCCCAGCTGGCGAGGATGTCGTCAGCAATGTTGGGAAGGTTGAGGGAGCCGCGTTCAGGGAAGTTGGGTTGCGGTGCAGAAGTGCTCATTCGGAATGCAATCGGGTCGGTTTACGCAAAGGCGCGAAGATAACAACGGCGCGGCCATCGAAGAGCTCCAACCCCTTGATTTAACTACACTTGGCTGAGCTTGAGCATGTTCGTCATACCCGCATCCGCAATGGGCATGCTCGCCAAGTGAACCACGAAGTCGCCATCGTTGACAGCGCCCATCTTGGTCAATTCAAATTTGATGTCAGCAATGGTGTGGTCCGTGCTTACCATTTTCAAGTAAGGGAACGCCGAAACACCCCAAACGAGGGACATCTGCGCCAACACCCGCTTGTTCGCGGTGAACATATAGATGTGGGCCTTGGGGCGTTGGCTCGATACCTGAACAGCCGTGTACCCCGAGAAGGTCATCGTCACAATGGCCTTGGCATTCACACGCTTCGCCAACCTGCAGGCGTTGTAACACATGCTATCGCTGATGAATCGATCGTCCTCGGGGCTCAAAGGCGGACGCTCATGGTAATACATGCGGTCTTGGCCCTCCATCGATTCAATGATGTCCGTCATAGCCGTTACTGCTTCAACCGGATAAGCACCTACCGATGTTTCTGCGCTGAGCATTACCGCATCTGCGCCGTCCAATACGGCGTTGGCTACATCGTTGACTTCCGCTCGCGTGGGAACCGAAGCCTCAATCATCGACTCCATCATCTGGGTCGCAACGATCACTGGTTTGCCCATGTGCATGCAGCGCTGGATGATGTCCTTTTGGACCAACGGCACTTCCTGCTTGGGGATCTCCACCCCCAAGTCCCCACGCGCAATCATCACAGCATCGGTCTCCTCGAGGATGCCATCGAGGTCTTCCAGCGCCTCGGGTTTCTCAATTTTGGCAATGATTCGGGTGTGCTTACCCTCGGCCTCGATGCGCTCGCGGAGTTCCACAATGTCTTGGGCGTTGCGCACAAACGACAGGCCAACCCAGTCCACATCTTGCTCCAAGGCGTAAGCCAAATCCACGGCGTCCTTTTCCGTGATGCACGGCAGTGAAATGGCAGTGGACGGCAAGTTGATGCCTTTTCGAGGTTTCAGCACACCACCGTGAACCACCTCGCATCGCACCTCTCCTTTCCCGTCCGTTTCCAAAACACGCAATTCGAGCTTACCGTCGTCCATAAGCACGGGCTCACCTGCTTTCACATCCCGGGCGAATTGCACGTAACTGGTGTAAACAACACCTGCGGTCCCTGTCTCTTTGCCCGTGCGAATGACCAACTCTTCCCCTTTTACGAGGTCGATTTGACCGCCTTCCAACTCACCGATTCTCAATTTGGGGCCCTGCAAATCAGCCAGCAATGCCGTGTGGGTTCCCAATTTCTCATCCACCTTTCGGACGTTGGCAATAGTCTGCCCATGAATGGCATGTTCGCCGTGGGAAAAGTTCAGGCGTGCCACGTTCATCCCGGCTTGAATCAACGCCTCCAGCCGTTCCTCCGTGTTGGAGGCCGGGCCCATCGTAGCTACAATTTTCGTTCGTTTCATCGTTTCAATTCTTCAGCCCTCAATTTCTGGGGTTATGTCCATCAAGGCCAGGTGCTCAATGGCGCCCGACTCAAGTGGATCGAGTTGGAGGATGTAATTGACCCCCCGCATGGATCGAATGTGCTCCAAGGCCTCTGCCATGGAGTCCGCCTCATCCATGGCCTGAACGAGGTAGTCCATTTCCGCTCCGCCCTTGAACCGCGCAATCATGCCGTTTGGGGCTTTGTTTTCAATGACGTACCACGTTTGTGAGCCGTGACTTGAGACGTCTTCGTATCGGTAAACCGCATGCTCCGAATGCCCTTTGCGCTGTTGGACTTCAAGCACTTTGAAAAACTCCAACCGCCACTCCAGGTGCTGATTCAGTTCCCACGCCAACCGATGCGGTGGCAGGTGGCTGCTCAGCCCCAAAAGTTCAAAATCACACGCGTCAGCGAAGTCTTCGTCAAGCCACTGCATACCATGCGAATATACCGCGTCCGCTCAGAATTACAGCGGTTTTTCACGCCATTCTCCGCGTTCCAAGGCGACACGCGCCGCTTCCTGTTCCGCCTCTTTTTTGGACGAGCCTGAGCCTTCTGCGACCGGCTGATTGTCCACCATCAATACCACCTCATGAACACCTTGTGCCTGTCCAACGGTGCCTTGCGCTTTTTTCTCCTCATAGTGCACCACCTTGCCTTCCACTTGGGCCCAATGGTACAGATTGGATTTGAAGTCTGCGGAGGCTTCCATCGCCACTTCTGCGCCATAACGCATCAGCATGGACGAGGCGAGCGCACGGGTCTTTTTGTAACCGTGATCGAGGTAAATGGCACCAATCAGCGCTTCCAGGGCATTGCCAACGACGGTGCTTGGGAGCGGACGCTGCGTGATGGTCGTCTGAATGTAATCACCAAGTCCCATGGCCTCACCGATCCGGTTGAGCGATTTGCGGCTCACCAAGTTCGAGCGTTTTTGAGTCAACGGCCCCTCGTCCTGATGGGGAAAGCGAAAAAAGACAAGTTCCGCAGCCACAGCGCCGAGAATGGAATCACCGAGAAACTCCAACCGTTCATTCGACTGTTCACCAGGTTCCAGTTCAGATATCATCGAACCGTGGGTCATCGCTTGTTTGTACCACGCACCATTCCGCACGCGAATGCCAAACTCGGATTTGACGAATTGTCTAAAATCAGGTGAAACGCCCCCTCGGCTCCAGCGGTTGGCCCAGTTTCGGTTTCGCAGCAGTCCCAAAAGACGGATTAATCCAAAGCCTTAAACAAGACCGAAGCGTTGTGCCCCCCAAACCCGAAAGTGTTGGAGAGTGCGGCTCGTACCGTGCGCTCTTGCGCTTTGTTGAACGTGAAGTTCAATTTGGAATCGAGCGCCTCATCGGCGTGTTCAAAGTTGATGGTTGGCGGAATAACGCCGTACTTGATCGCGAGGATGCAGGCAATGCCTTCGATGGCCCCTGCAGCACCCAGCAAGTGGCCCGTCATGGATTTGGTCGAGCTGATGTTGAGGTCGTACGCGTGGTCCCCAAAGACACCTTGAATGGCCTTGGTCTCTGCAACGTCTCCCAGCGGAGTGGACGTACCATGTACGTTCACGTAGTCCACTTCATCTGGTTTCATGCCCGCATCATCCAATGCGGATTTCATGACGTTCAACGCACCGAGTCCTTCGGGATGAGGCGCCGTGATGTGGTGTGCATCGGCGCTCATACCTCCGCCCACCATCTCGCAGTAGATCGTTGCACCACGTGCGACTGCGTGCTCGTATTCCTCCAAGATAATCGCGCCGCCGCCCTCACCGAGCACGAAACCGTCACGGGTAGAGTCAAACGGACGGGAGGCCTTGGCCGGTTCGTCGTTGCGGGTTGAGAGGGCCTTCAACGCATTGAACCCCCCAATTCCGCCTTCGGTCACCGCTGCTTCTGAGCCACCGGTTACCATGACGTCGGCTTTACCCAACCGAATGTAGTTGAACGCATCGATCATGGCGTTGGTCCCACTGGCACAAGCCGAAACCGTGCAGAAGTTGGGACCGCGGTACCCGTGCCGCATGCTGATGTGGCCCGCCGCAATGTCCGAAATCATCATGGGGATGAAAAACGGACTGAAGCGCGGAATGCCATCGCTGCGGTGGAAATTCAAGGCTTCGTTCATGAAAGTTTGGAACCCTCCAATGCCCGAACCCCAAATGACGCCGGCGCGGTCGGGATTCACGGGGGAATCCTCCCCGGCAAGGCCCGCATCTTCTAAGGCTTGATCGGAACAGACAACTGCGTACTGGGCGAACAGGTCCATCTTCCTCGATGCTTTACGATCGAGGAATTCAGATACGTCCCAATTTTTCACCTCGCAGGCAAACTGCGTTTTGAAATTGGTCGCATCAAACTTGGTGATGGGAGCGGCTCCGCTCTCACCGTTTACCAAGCCTTTCCAATACGTTGGTATGTCATTTC
>DJYV01000001.1 GCA_002448555.1 Flavobacteriales bacterium UBA6969 | reverse complement strand
GAGTTTCCACGTGAGCAGGGCCCGGAAGATGTGCAAACCGCTCATGATGGCGACAATCACCAGGAACCAGTGGACGTTTTGCGACAGCAACTCGCCCTTGTCCGGATCGAGCCACACAATCCAACTTTCGCCCCATTTCCAAAGAATAGTCAATGTGGTGAGCACGCCGAAAGCGGCGATGGCGAGGATGGAGTTTAAGCTTTTTTCGCGTTCGGCACCATCGTAGCGATGCAGAAAGCGAACAATCGCCCCCGGAGCGCCAAGGGTGGAAATGGATGCACAGATCATGCCCCACGAGGTCATGATGCGCACCAAACCCCAAATCGCCTCATTGCCATCAAACGCACGTGGGAGGACCACCATGTTGTTCAAGGCACCGAAGACCATGCCCGCGCCGAGCGCGATGGCCGCATATCCGGATTGTTTTGCGATGACGCCCATTGATCAGTTAAAGTAAGTGGGTACGGGGTCCAATACCGTGCAATACGCACAAAATCGCGCTTCGGTTTCGTGTTCAAGCCCATGCTGCGAGCCGTGCAGTGCTTCGAGTTGCTCCACCAGCCAACCCAGCAGCTGACGGGCATCCTCCCGCGTGATGCGGTCGCGGCCGTCGATTTTCAATTTAAGCAAGCCTTCGCGCGCATTTTTGCCCGAACGAATGCCGGACTGGACGGACGCCAAAGGCCCACCATCGGCCCCGAGCGTTTCCAAGGCAATGGCCGAATATATCAAGAGCTGCAGGGCCTTGGATGACTTGCCTTGGGCCAGCCGTTCGAGCCAATCGCCTTTGAGGGCCAATTCCGATTCTTTGACGGAACCGGTCTTGTAGTCGGTGACGACCACCTCGCCGCCTTCGAGGTCGATTCGGTCGGCCTTGCCGTGGAGCCGGACCGTCGCGAAGGGGCTGCCTTCGATGCCAAATGCGTGGTTGAGGTCGGCTTCAACGGCCGTCACCGTCCGCACCTGATCGCCCCGCAACTCCTTGAGCTCGACGCTGATCAGCTTGCGCAACGTGGCTTCTGCGATGGCAAAATGCAAGTAGTTCTCGCCGCTCTCCGTCAACGCCAAGCTGTATTCTTCTGCAACAGAGGCCTGCAGCAACGGCGGGATGCTCTTCATCAGCCGCTCGAGGTCTTCGGTCTGAAGCACCCGATTTTTGAGGCCATTGAAGCCGTCTTCGAGGACTTTGTGCACGATGGTGCCGAAGGTGCTGGCGGTCATTTCGTCTTCGAATTCGTCTTGCTCGTGCAAGCGCAGGATGTACTTGTAATAGAAATCCCGTTTGCAGGCCATGAAGGTGTTCCAAGCCGAGGGGCTGATGCCGCGGTTGGCCCATTCTACGAGCTCACTTTGTGCCCACGGTGTCCATTCCAAGGGGGGAATTTCAGGACGCTTGCCCGGCAGGGCGCTGTGTACATTGACCTGCTCGAGGGGAAGCACATCCTTTCCATTGGGACGGAAAGAGCGTTCAAATTGAAGCAGGTAGCGGCTGGGTTCTGCCGCTTCGTCTTGCCCGCGGTAGAGGAAGTGGATTTCCTTCGACCGGTTCATCAGCCGGTACGTGTAGTAGGCGTAAATGGCCTCGCGTTGGTGGCGGCCGGGCAACCCCCACATGTGCCGCAGATCGAAGGGGATGAAGCTCTCGGGCAAGGAGGATTTGGGCAGGGTGCCTTCGTTGCAATCCAAGAGGAAAACCTGTTCGTAGTCCAGCGCGCGGGATTCGATGAGCCCCATGATCTGCAGCCCTGCTTCCGGTTCGCCCAGCAAATCAATTCGCTCCGACTGCAAGCTGTTGAACACCATGCTCCACGCTTCTTCTGGCGTGGACAAAATGGCGTGGTTGGTCTGAAACCGCCGAACGAGCCCGGTGCAGTGCACCACTTTCTCCCAACCGATGCGTGTCCATGGGTCGCCTTCTTCTTCAGGACCCAGTGCATCGCTCAATCCCTCCACCCATGTCGCCAAGGCCGCAAGGAACGCGGGGACCTCGTCGGTGAGCAACGGCTTCAGCGCGTCGAAAAAGGAGTGAACGGGGCCGCTCGACAACTCGGCCAATTGGTCCAAGGACACCCAGGCCCACTTCTTGGCGGCCATCTGGTTCAATACCCGCGTGGCGTCAACTTGAAAACCCGCATCGGAATGGCAGGCACGGAGGAGCGGCTCACTCAATGCCTGCCGGATGTCATCGTGGTGCCAAGACGTGCGTTTGCGCTGCACCAACCGATGAGCCGTGCGCAGAAAACTGCTGGCCGGCGATTCGGACCACGCCAACCCCATGGTGACGTTGTAGTTTTCTTGAAGGCCTTCGGGCAGCGATTGGAGCAAAAGGGGCAACTGGCTGCCATCGGGCAGCACAACGGCCGTTTTGGCCAATTCCTCCTTGCTCAGAGCGCCAATGGCCTCCCGGATGTACTGGCATTCGGTGACAACGCTGCTGCAGTTGACCCGGTGAAGGGCCGGCGGATCCTCCGCAAGGCGATGGGGCAATGTTGATGCCGAAGCTCCGCGTTCTCGCATCTGCTCTCGGATGAACAAGCCCGCTTCAACGGCGTCATACTCGACATAGCTCGCGTCCCCGTCCCAAGCCCATGTCAACCGGTCAGCCCGCTCATATCCCTTGAGAAATTGCATCTCCGCCGGGGTGAGGGCGCTCATCCCACCAATGAAGACGTGATCGTAGTCGCCTGAAATGGGGCCGTCCGCCGCCTGGCGGGCCAGCAACCCGGCGTAGCCTTGCTTCCGCTCCGCGAGCGCCGCTGTGAAGGCGGCGTACAGGGGTCCGAGTTGCATGTACTGCCGCAAAAAGGCCTGTTGCCCGGGTTTCAGGGAATCCGGGTCGCCGAAGCTCCAGTCCTCGATGCCCTCGATGTCGCAGAGGTTTTGGAAAACGGATTGGGCGTCGAGCAAATGCTGATCAATCTCATTGAAATCGCGCAGTGCAATCCGGCCCCACGGCATGAACGCTTCGAAGGTGCGCGGTCCGCTGTCTGCGGCGGCGGGCAATTCTTTCCACAGGCTGTACAGCAGCGCCAAGCCTTCCATCCCGTCGAGGGGAACCCACGCAGTGTGGTGCTGGATGGCCACGCCGAGGGTGTGAACGGTGGGCAACCAACCGGGGCCGTCCATCAAGGCCGCATAACTCCGTTCAAATTTGCGCACCGCCCGCTGGCTGGGCAGGATGACCAGGCACCGTTCCGGGTGCGGACGGTCGATGACCTGTTGAGCGAGTTGGGTGAGAAAGGAGGGCAGCGTGATCAAACAGCGGGGTGTTTCAGCCCTTTAATTTAAACCCATTGCGGATGAATTCAAGGAATTCTTTTCGCCCTGCCCGCGTGAACAGCGCGCGTGTGACTTCGGCCCATGGACCGTTCGCCGGCGGAACAGGTGGGGCTGGCGTTGCTGCGCGGTCTGGCACCGGCGCGGATTCCTTGGGAATGGACGATTCGTCCAGGATGCGATCCATCGCATCGGCCGCAGCGAAGCGTTCCTTGGCGGATTGCATGCGGCCCACTTGTTCCTCCAGTAGCCCTAAATTGTTCAACGTGATGGCATCCTCCGGGTCCAGTTCGACGGCTTTCTCGTAATCGGCGATGGCGCCCTGAATGTCCCGCAGGGCTTGTTTCATCCACCCGCGCGCTGCATACCGGTAGCCGTATTGAGGCTGCAGGTTGATGGCGTTGTCCAACAGTTCCAGGCTCTCGTGTGCCCGGTCGTTGTGAAACAGCGCCACCGCTCGGTCATTCAAAAAGTCCGGGTCGAGTCTCCAATCGGGGTTTTCGCGTTCCGCCTCATCAAAACCGACCAACGCACTTTGCCATTGGCCCGCCTCAGCGGAGGCCCGCGCCTGGTGGACGAGTAAGTGGCCTTTAGGATAAGCGGGTCGACGATGGGGATTGGACATGGTGCAGTGCAAATCAGGCTGTTCAAAAATACAACGCCCCGGGGGCCGCTTTGTTTCGTACGTCCTCCGAAATTGCAGGTGAAAGATGAGCATGGATTTCCCCCAATTTCGGAAGCTGAAAGGCGCCCCCAACCTCTACATCATCGAGGGCCCAAAGCACGTCACGGAGTGGCAGCAGATGGGAGATGGCAAATGGGTGGGGCACCAGCATTACGCATCCGATTACCCGCGCTACCAGTGGGTCACTGAACTGCTGCAGGGCGATGATCCTGTTCGCGTCTTGACTGCCGACGCATGGGAGGCGTTGTACAGTGAACGGTCGTTAGCATCTGCAGACCCTGCACCGGGCCGGACGCCTTGGCCACCGATGCGTTCCCCTTGGCAAGAGGAAGCGCCGGTGGGCCCTCTGACGACGTTTGGAGCGGCTGCGCATGCGCGATGCTTGGCCGAAGTGGCCAGCGATGCCGATGTCCGCTGGGCGCTGGAAGATCGTGGGGAGTTGCCGTTGATGGTACTCGGCGGAGGTTCCAACGTACTGATGCACCGGGATTGGATGGGGCGCATGCTGCACATGAACATCCGCGGCGTTCAGAAAATTGCCGACGATGGTGATGCCGTGGAGGTGGTCGTAGGTGCGGGCGAGTCATGGCACGCGTGGGTCATGCACGCTTTGGACGCCGGGTGGAACGGATTGGAAAACCTCGCCTTGATTCCGGGCTCCGTCGGTGCCTCGCCCATGCAGAACATCGGCGCGTACGGCGTGGAAGTGAAGGATCGATTTGCGTGGTTGGAAGCTATTCATCGCGAAACCGGGGCCTTGGAGCGCTTCGATGCCGAACGGTGCGCTTTTGGCTACCGCGACAGCGTCTTCAAACAAACGGAAAAAGACAAGTGGGTTATCGTGCGGGTGGCATTCCGATTGCAGCGCTCGGCCGCTTTGAATACGCACTACGGTGCGATTCAGGCTGAACTTCAAACCCGCGGGTGGGATACAGGGACAACCCACCGCCAGGTGGCCGAGGCGGTGATGGCCATCCGCCAATCGAAGCTGCCCGACCCGCGTGAGATCGGAAACGCTGGAAGTTTTTTCAAAAACCCCGTGGTATCAAATGAGGCCTTCGAGCGCATTCAACGTGAGCACCCGGAGGTGGCGCATTATCCGGCCCCGGACGGCAAGATGAAACTCGCCGCGGGGTGGTTAATCGATCGAGCGGGCTGGAAAGGCCACCGCCGCGGTGCGTGTGGTGTGCACGACCGACAGGCCTTGGTGCTCGTCAACCACGGCGGTGCGACCGGCGCTGAAGTCTGGGCGCTGGCGTTGGACATTATGGCAGATGTCGAAAGCAAATACGGCGTCCGATTGGAACCCGAGGTCAATCAGGTAGGCCTGTAAACACACACACCCAACCCCTGGGTAGGAGTTGGGTGGGCATTTGCTATTCCGATCCGCTTAACTATCAGAATATGGGGCAAGGCAGGTAACGGGGCGACTGGGGCCGCTTGCGCTGCTGCGTTTGCCAAGTGTATGAGAGCACAATCTCGTGGCTTCCACCGGTGGTGGACAGGCCCAACGTGCTCAAGGTGATGTCGTAGCTGTAGCCGACTTTCCAGTTGTCCTGGCCGTAGCCGACAATCGCACTGACTGCGTCGACGTCTGCTCCGCCTTCGATGGTGTGGCCAAAGGGCAGTCCCTGGTACCACAGGCCGAAGCTCAATGGCTTGGTGTCGTAGTAGATGCCCAAGTCGAGCTGGTCGAATTCCCCTTGCGCCATGTAGTTGAACGCTACGATGAGATCACCATGGTGCTTGTTGCGCATGTAGTCCATGATGGGCATGCGCCATCCGCCGTGAACGGAAGTTTTGATGTCCATCGGATCGATGTAAGTCGCGTTCAAGCTTTCGTTTGGGTTGTTCAAGTGATCGAACGAACACCCCAACCAAGTGTACTTTCCAGTCAAAAGAAAACCAGTCGCGAAATCGAAGTAGTGGCGAGATACGTTCGGACGGTCTTCGATGGTGCTCACTGCGGGACCGCGGATGAGCTGATCACCAAAGGTCAGTTGCGAGATATCGATCGAGCGGTTGGCCAAGGCCGCCTGCAGGGCCGGACGCAAGCGCCAGCCGTTGCCCAATGGAATCTCGTAGGCATACTGTCCGGCAATCCGCGTGGTACTCAGTCCACCAGCACCGGCTTCTTCTTGGCTCATCAAGATGCCAAAGCCGCTGTTCAAGTTGCGGTTGTACCAGTCGGCTGCGACGTGCCATCCGACGTAAGCTCCGGGCATGGCCGCCCACTGGTTGCGGTAGACCGTTGCCAGACGAGCATCATCGAGGGAACCAGCGAAGGCAGGATTGACGCTTGTCGGAATCGCATTGTACTGCGTGTACCGCAGGTCCTGGCTCCACGCTTGCCCTAAGGACAAGCCCAAGGCGAGGATGAGTGTGCAAATCGCTTTCATAGCTGTGGTGATATTCAAGTGCTTCATGTCGGTTTATTTGATGAGGGTTACATCCCCTGCTTGAGTGGTACGGTAACCACTGCTGAAGGTTGCGGTTGCCTTCCACGCATATACGTCCTGGCGAACGATGCGGCCTTGGAAGTAGCCGTCCCAGCCGATGTAAGGATCGGTCGAGCGGAAGATCAATTCTCCCCATTTGTTGAAGATGATCAACTCGTAGTCCACGATGCCCATGTGGTGGGGGTGGAAGACGTCGTTGTCCAACGCATTGGGGTCGTAGTAACCGCCGTTCGAGCCTCCCGTGTTGGGGGTGAACGCCGTTGGGAATTCCATGAATCCGCCGACCGTAGCCTCAACAGCGTGCTCCAACGTGTAGGTGGTGGGGCAGTTGAAGCTGTTGTTAGCGGTCAAACTGACGGTGTAGATGCCCGGCTCCGTGTAGAAGTGCACCGGATCTTTTTCAGTGCTGAATTGGCCATCGCCGAAGTCCCAGAAGAACTCCGTTGCGTCCATTTCAGACAAGTTGACAAAGTCGACCGGCTGGTCCGGTATGATGACTTCAGTTGGGCTGTTCACAAAGGCAGCAGAGGCCGATGGGAACACCTCAACGGCGCCGTACTGGATGACTTGGTCCTCCTGGCCTTCATAGCCAATCACGGTCAAGGAGACGTTGTACACACCGGGGCGGGTGAACACGTGAGTTGGGGACTCTTCCGAGGTCATGACATCGTCGTCAAAATCCCAGATGTACTGCGCTCCGTGGCTGGAGTGGTTGTCGAAGTCCACGGCCAATGGCGCACAACCGCTGCTACTGCCTGTGAAGCTGGCCACCGGGTTGGGAGACAAGATGGTGATCACCTCCGTGTGCGCATCGGCACAGAATCCGTTGTCGATCAACAAAGTCACGTTGTAGGTGCCCCACGAATTGTAGGTGTGGAAAATCGGCTGGTCGGAAGCCAACTCGGCGCCATCTCCAAAGCTCCAGTGCTGGAAGGCACTTGAAGAAGCCGTGCTCAAGTTGGTGATACCGACCGTCGTGTTCGGGTACGTCTGGATCGCCGGGCTGACGGTAAATTCAGCGGTAGGCACCGCGTACACCTCAACGCCCACGGTGGTGGTGTCTGCACATCCGTATGCACTCATAGCGATGAGCTCAACTTCATACGTCACATCTTCACCGGTTGCGTTCACGAACGTGTGGGTGGGGTTCGCCTCGTTTGAAGGAGCCGATCCGTCGTTGAAGTTCCAGATGAACGAAGCCGCACCTTCCGATTGGTTGATGATGTTGGCTTCCACGGGAGCACAGCCTTGTGCTACCGCGTCGAACTGAGCGTTCAAGTGAGGACCAACCTCTACGTCAACGGCATTTGTTGAAGTGCAACCGTGTGCGTTACTGACGGTGATCTCGGTGGTGTAAACCACAAGTTCATCGGTGGGGTTGAAGAACGTCTTCGTGTGCACGGAATCTGCAATGGCGCTGTATTCACCGTTGCCGTAAGACCAAGCGGTGGCCGCGTGACCGGCGCTGGCATTTTCGAACGTGACGTCAACGGGGTAGCAGCCTTCAGCTTCCACAACCGTCAAGGCCGCTTCGGGTTGACCCCAAACTTCGATTACCTGAATCGTGGTGTCTGCGCAACCCGCAGCATTCACTGCCACGAGGGTTACATTGTACTGCACATCCTCGGTGCCCAACGCCTCAAACGTGTGAGCCGGGTTCAAGGCATCCGAAGTCGTTCCGTCGCCGAAGTTCCAGGTCGTTGAAGCTGTGGCTTGAACCGACGTGTTGTTGAAGGCCACCTCCATTGGTGTGCACGCGCTCATGGGCAAATCAAAGTTTGCTGTGACTTGCGGGTGAACGGTGTGCTCAATGGCCATGGTCGCCGAGCAACCTTGATCCGTTGAAGCCGTCAACACGAGGGTCGATGTCGCATCCGTTGCAGAAGGATTCACCGAATTGAACGACAAATCAGAAGCGAGGTCCAGTCCCATACCGTTCATGGTGAGGGTGATGTTGTCCGCGTACTGGGCGTCGTGAACAACATTCCAAGCATCGCCTGAGCACGTTGCATTAGAGGATGCGGTCAAGTTCACCAACGGAGTGGGGTTGACCGTCACCTCGAAGGCGGCGGTTCCAGCACATCCGTATTCGGATACAGCTTCAATTTCAATGGTGTGCGCAGTGGAGGTTCCTTCGGTACCATCCAGTGTGAACGTTGCTTCATTGCCAGAGGCTGCAGCTGTGCCGTCTAGTGTCCACTCGATTGCGGCGTCGTCGGAGCCGGTGTATTCAATCACAGTCTCAAACGGAGCACATCCAATGGTTTCACCTGCCCAAGCAGCATTGACCGCGGGCAGAACGGTGACCGTCTTGGTGACCGCATCAGCGCAACCCAATGCGTGGGTCGCAGTCAGGGTCAACGTGTAGTCCATTGGTTCCTGTTCACCGACGTAGGTATAGACGTGTGTACCGGCTGAAGCCAGTTCCAAGGCATCACCGTTTCCGTAGGTCCAATCGTAGGTATCTGCCAATTGGCTGTCATTCGAAATTTCAATGCTGAATGGAGCGCATCCGATCTCCTCATCGATGGTGAAAATCGCTTGCGGTTGTGGCTTGATGTAAACCATCGCTGATCCCGAGCCCACGCAACCGTTGGTGGTAGCGGCTTCAAATGAGACGGTTGCTTCCATCAAGTCATCTCCTGTGTTTTCCCATGTGTGGGTTGGAGTTTGACCGGCACCTGTCGTGCCATCGCCAAAGTTCCAGGTCAAGTTTTCTGCGCCTGGGATTGCAGGCAAGGTCAGTTGCAGTGGCGAGCAAACACTATCTGATGCCAAGTTCAAGCTGAAGGCAGCCGCGGGGTGGACGGTTACGTCACGCGTGGTTGCATCAGAGCATCCCAAGTCGTCGTGTGCCGTCAAGGTAACGGCGTATGTCGTGGTTGCACCGTTGGCCCCGAATGCGTGCGCAGGGTGTTCTTCGTGGCCGGTGGTGCCGTCCCCGAAGTCCCAGTCGTACGAATCCGCAAGGACGCTGTAGTTGTTGAATTGGCTCACCAAGGGATCGCATCCTTCGTCATTGGCCACCATGAAGTTGGCCACAGGCTGCGGCTTGATGTTAACGGTGGCCTGCGAAGTGCCCGCACAACCATCGGCGGTCTCAGCTTCCAGGGTCACGGTTGCGGTCATCAATCCAGTTGAAGCGTTGAACCAAGTGTGGGTAGGCGTGGCTTCGTTGGACGTTGTGCCGTCGCCGAAGTTCCATGTAAAATTCTGTGCACCGGCAATCTCGGGCATGGTCAATTCCAAAGGCGAGCATACCGAGTCAGCGCTGAGGTTCAATGCGTATTCCGCTGCTGCGAACACGTCAACCGTAGCGGTGGCAACATCGGCACATCCCAAGGGGTGTGTAGCTGTCAAGGTCACATCAAATGCCGTGTTGCTGTCAATTCCGTCGAAGGTGTGGTTGACGGACGAACCGGTCGCACTGGTGCCGTCACCAAAGTTCCAGCTCAAGTCTGTACCTGCAGTACTGGTGCTCGTGAAGGCGGCGTACAACGGCTCACAGCCACTCAAAGCATCTGCATTGAAAGCAGCCGTTGGCTGGGGCTTCACAGTAATCAAATCAACGGCCAAGCCGGCGCATCCGTGCTCCGTTTCACCGGTTACACTGACGATGTAGTTGTCGAGACCGCCGGTGGTGTTTTCCCACGCGTGATCGGGTGTGGCTTCATTCGAAGTCGTGCCGTCGCCGAAGTCCCAGGCTACGTTTTGAGCGCCAGCGATGACCGGCAAGGTCATTTCAAGGGGAGAGCAAGCGGTTTCAACACCGAGATCCAAGGTGAAATCTGCGGCTGGGAATACCGTAACGGTCAACGTATCGGTATCGGTGCAGCCCAGGTCGTCGTAAGCCGTCAAGGTGATGTCGTACGTCTGGACAGTGCCGTCCGTGTAGAATGCCTGCGATGCCGTGGGGCCATCGTCAGTGATTCCGTTGCCGAAGTCCCAAACGTATGAGTCGGCATCGCTGGAGATGTTTTCGAAGTTTGCGGCCAGCGGCTCGCATCCTTCAACGGCATCCGAACTGAATTCAGCAACTGGCTGGGGTCGAACGTAAACGGTCTCAGTGTGTGAGTCCAGGCAACCGAATACAGACACCCCTGTGAACGTGATGGAAGTGCCCATCAGTCCGCCGTTGGTATTTTCCAACAGGATGCTTGGAGCTTGTTCGTCTGACGTATTGCCGCCACCAAAGTTCCACGTGAAGGAGTTTACGCCTTCCATCATAGGCATGGTCAACTCCAAAGGAGAGCAGGCCGTATCGTTCGGAAGATCAAACGTGAAGTCCGCTTCCGGGTATACTTGAATGGTCGTAGCTGTGGTATCGTTGCATCCTTCCACCGAGTGTGCAACCAACTCAACCGTTTGGCTTTCGATGGCGTTGTTGATGTTCTCCAATGTGCCGCTCCAGTCAGCGCTGGACGTGACGAAGTTGCCGTTGGCGTACCATTCGTATGCGATTGCTCCCTCCGAAAGGTTGGCAATGGGCAACGTGTAAGGAGCACATCCGGCATTGGCCGCAGGATCAATCTGCGCAATCGCACGTGGGAAGGCTTCAACGGTGATGTCATCCGCAGCCGAGCAGCCCTGTGCAGAGGTCACGGTGATCGTAGCGGTGTGCACGCTGGCATCGCCAATGGCGGTTTCCAGCGTTGCATCGACTGAAGCTCCATTGAAAGCGTTTCCGTCGATTTCCCAGGCAAATGTCGAGGCTAAAGAGGCGTCCGCGTTGAAGGCTACTTCCAACGGTGAACACCCGCTCAAGATGTCTGCTTGGGCTTCGACCGTTGGGTTGGGGTTGATACCAACAAATTGAGAAGTCGACGCGGTGCACTCGGGGGTGGTAACCGTCAGGCTCACGTTGTAGTCTCCTGTAAAGGCGTAATCGTGAGATGGGTTGGATTCGTAACTGACGCCGCCGTCACCAAACTGCCAGTACCATCCGGTAATGTTGGTGTTGAGGCCTGCGATCGATTCGTCCGAGAAGGAAGTGGTCTCACCGAAGCAAACGCCATCGAATGCAAAATCCGCTTCCGGCTGAGGATGCACGGTAACGAACTGCTGGGCCGTTGACTGGCAACCGTTAATGCCGGTAACCGCGACTGAAATCGGATGGTTGCCGGGCGAGTTGAAAGTGATGGGGTCGAGTTGTGTACCTACCTGGAAAGATGGAGAAGGCATGAATGACCAAACGTACAAGTACGAATCGGCTGCGCTCACATCGCCGGTCACGGTCACTTCACCGCACCCTTCGTTGGCCGAGAGGTTCATGTTGACCTCAGGACGTGGCAACACGGTAATGTCAAGGCTCGACGTGTCCGCACACACTCCATTGGTGCCCGGGAACTGAATCACGCTCTGAACCGTGTAGTCTCCAGGGTTGGAAAACGTGAAGCTCACGTGACCGGTTGAGGTATTCAAGAAATTCGGGTTGACACCAAAATTCCAAGCATACTGCACTCCAGTAGCTTCTTGGTGAAACTGCACCGATGTTCCTTCGCAGACGCTTACTTCGCTGCTCCAGAAATCACTGATCGGAGCACTGGCGAAGTAGTGCCCTTCGATGGAACACGATCCGTCGGCTTCTGCCAACGTCACCGTGTAGCTCGAAGCGTCACCGGCGTACGTGTGCGTCACCGGCGCATCGCCGGGGTTGAACGCACCGATGACTTCGGTGGCGCTGCCGTCACCCCAATCGATCACCAAGTCCGCCCACGACGTGGACGTCTCGATACTCAACGGAGCGTCAGCGGCACTGCAGTTGTACCATGTGGGACTGGATGTTGCAATTCCTTCGTTATCAATGACTTCCTGACATTGAGCGAAGAGGGAATTGGGCGCAAAAGCACCCAAAAACAATGCAATGGATATGATATATAAGCGGATCATACCCGGCTTTTACGGGAGTTTTCCGCAGAGGTTACACTTCTGGTTGCTTATTTATCAGTCGTTTGCCTCGTCGAGGATGGATTGGACAACCGAGGAAACGGCCGGGCAGAGGTGTGCGTTCTGTTCGGTGATGCCCAAAATCTCCCGTATGTTCTTGCGATTGGTGTGCGGAAATTCCCGGCAGGCCTGCGGTCTTTCGCTATAAATCTTGCAGGCATTTGTCTCCTCCTCGAGGAACGGACACGGGGCCGACTGCAGGACCCAATCGCCGTCTGTGTCGCGTTGCAGGTAGCGACTCGAAAAGTCAGCAACCTTCATCCCGAGGTGCTTGGAGATGCGAACGATATCGCGCTCTTTGAAGATGGGACTCGTGGTTTTGCAGCAATTGGCGCAGGTGAGGCAATCGATGCGGGTGAAAGCAGTTTCGTGTCCGTTGTGAAATTGCGTATCGAGGTCCTTCGGGGCTTTGCGCCGCCACCCTGCGAACAGGCGTTGGATGGCCTTGCGGTTGCGCGCCGACCAGAGCAATTGCCGTTTGTGTTCGTCCTTCAATGCGGGTCTTGGAATGCCGGATTGGTCGTAAAGGACGTATCCGTTAACGTGTGCAGGAAGGCCGTCAATTGCGCTTTTTGCACGAAACCCAGCTGAAGCCCGCCGGTGCTGTACTTCATGAAAGGGTCGATGGTGGTCGATGGGACTCCGCCCGAGTTGTAGTGGTCGATGACCTCTTCCAGGGTTTGGAAACGGCCGTCGTGCATG
>DJYV01000046.1:24870-29905 GCA_002448555.1 Flavobacteriales bacterium UBA6969 | reverse complement strand
CCAATATTGGTCGAGTATTCGCCAGCCGGAGGTTGAACCCCGGAGGCGCTGCCGTCGGCGTAGTATCCGTTGCCCGCAGCATCTACAGCTTGCCAGATCAACCCTTCGCCAGTGTCCTCAGAGGTCCAGGCGCCGATGCCGTTGTTGCCTTCGAAACCGTTGGCGAAATCTTCGTAGAACAAGATTGTTCCACCGCCTCGCTGAGCTACTTCCAACGCAGATTCGCCGGTGCCACGCATGGCTTCAGCTTCTGCAGCTGACAAGTCTTGAGGGGTCTGTGCGAATGTATACACATCCGTAATGCGCTGCGCCTGTGAAGCCAACGAGAGGCCCAAGAACGCAACCAAAAGCAAAGTAAAGTTCTTCATGTTATGTGAGTCAGATTTTCAACGCCTGAAATTACTGCATTCGAGTTTAAATCCCACGGTTTAAATGAAAAGAGGGGAAACCCGGCTGGGACTCCCCTCTTCTTTAACAGGACTTCGCCTGTGTATGCCTCAATTAATCGACGAGCAAACGCTCGGTCGCACGTGCACCGTTGACGCTCAACGTCGTTGTGTAAACGCCTGCGTCGAACGCACTCACGTCCAAGGTGATGCTGTGGTAGCCTGCACCTTGTGTGCCGCGGTTCAATTGCTGAACGAGCTTACCGGTCATGTCGTAAACTTCCAACGTTACGTCAGCGGCTTGATCCAAGCGGTACTGCAAGCGAGTCGTCTCAGCCGCTGGGTTTGGAGCCAATGGGTACAATTGGAATGCTTCGGTGTTGACCTCCTCAACTGATACCGTATTGGTGGCATTTGGGTTGAGGTTCAAGCGGACCATTGGAGTCTCGTTGGTGTAGTACCAATCGTACGCACTGCCACTGCCGAATGGACCGTATACGAAGCATGTATTGTCGTAAGCGAACTGCGACTCCCAAATCTGAACGTCCGAACCACCATAGTGCTCGAAACCAGCTGCGAGAACCGTACCACCAGGGGCGGTGTAGGGATCTTCCAAAACGAGGGTGTACCAAACGATGTCTTCTGGACTCTCTGACCCGTCGTTCGAGAACTGCGCTGCCAAGTCGAGTTCGGCGGTGCTCGCAATCAAGCCACCGTACTGCTCAACGAGGTAGTTGTCATCGAGGCCGTCGAACAGGTGAGCCACAACGGGCGTGCCGTTTTCTGACCCAGCTTCGATGGCCACGTCAATCGCGTAGATCGTCACGTCTTCGAAGATGTCATAGGGGTTCAATGCGATGAAGTCGTCGGTGCCTTCACCGGGGAATACACCGGTCATGGTGCCGTTATCACGGCCGTAGTGCGTCGCGCTTACGGAGAAAGACTGAGAAGCCGTGTTGTTGGCTGGGTTCTCATCTTCGTTCATGGCCGATACAGCGTAAGACACTTCATATGTTCCTGGTGCTGCCATGTCGAATGGAACACGCAATGTATCGTTGGCCTGGTAAGCCAATGTCATCGGTGTTGAGGCTCCTGCCTCTGTACCGTTGACGGTCAAGGTCATGGTTGTTTCCTCTTGGTCGAGGTAGCCAACGTTGTACACTTTCGCCGCGGCTTCCAATGAGCTCAGCTGGCCTTCTGCGAAAACTCCTGCTTCCCAAATACCGGTAGTGAGGTAGTCCGTGTAGCTAACGTAGTTGTCGATGCGGATGTCGTTGGCCGGTGTTTGGTAAATCTCGATGTCATCGATTTCCCAGCTGTAGCCCCATGTGCCGGACCAGCGGAAACGCACCCAAATTTGGTCTTGGCCGCCAGCAGCAGATGTGATGTCGAATTCGACCAAAGAGGGGTTGTCTGACTCTGAGCCAGTCTCGTAGCCCGGGAAAACTTCCCAACGGCTCGCAATCAATTCGCCGTCGCCGTAGTCAACGGTTCCGTCGATTTCTGCAAACGTCGAGATATCTGGCCAGTTGACGCCGTCACGTGAAATCTCGATCAAGCACTTCTCGCTATCGTCTGAAGAGCCGTTGTCCCAGCAGCGGTAGCGGGTTTCGAATGAGATGCTCACGAAGTCCAACGAACTGCAGTCAATGGGATCAGTGGTTTGAACCCAGCTGTTCTCAATCCAAGCAGCACTGTAGTTGGCGTCGGCACCGAACAAATCGGAGTCAATGAGCAACAAGCCGTTGTCGCTCGTCGTCGAATTCATGGCGCTTGCCGCCGTGAAATCACCGGTTCCGCCCGCCCACTGGTTGTAAGGGCCTGCAGGACCGTCCGTAGTGCACTCGAAGTTTAAATCGATGCCCTCCCATGGTGAGCCTGTGATATCCGAGCCATTGCCGAATGTCCAATCGCACGAGTCCACGTTGCAATCGTGTGACCAAATCACGTCACGCTCTACCTGAACGGTTGTGGTGTTTTCCGCCTTTACACGGCGGGATTGAGCTGTTTTACTATTGGCGTATGGCAACAAGCCCTGCGCTGTAACAGCTGTTGAAAGAAGTACAGCAAATGCTGCGGTGTAAAAATGCTTCATTCTCAAGCAGTTTGGTGTTTAGGATTGACGCAAATATAGGTGACCGCCTGCGATGCACACAATGTCATCCCAGTAGTTCTTCAAATGCCGATAGCGGTGGGCAGCTGCAAACGAGGTTTCGATCGCCGTATGCATTGTCCACGCGCGCCACTGGGCTCCAGAATTTCCGCACTTCCATCTCAGGCGATGGGTATGCTGCTGCCTCACGGGTGTATGGGTGCTCCCATGTTGATGAAGCCACTTCCCGTGCAGTGTGCGGCGCCATTTTCACCACGTTGTCCTCGCGGTCGACATCGCCGTTTTCAATGGCCCGAATCTCCTCGCGAATGGCCACCATGGCGTGCACGAAGCGATCCAGTTCCTCGAGCGACTCCGATTCCGTGGGCTCCACCATCAGGGTCCCTGCCACCGGCCAAGAGACCGTAGGGGCGTGGAATCCGTAATCGATGAGGCGCTTCGCAATGTCCATGACCTCCACTCCTGCAGACGCCTTAAACGATCGGCAATCCAAAATCATCTCATGGGCCACCGTTCCCTGTTCGCCCGTATACAGGATGCTGTAGACGTTTTCCAACTGCACTTTCAGGTAATTGGCGTTGAGAATGGCCACTTCGGTTGAACGGCACAAGCCTTGTTCGCCAAGCATCTTGATGTAGGCGTAAGAGATTTGGCAAATCAACGCGCTGCCAAACGGCGCCCCACTGATGGCGTTAATTTGTTGCTCACCGCCGGTCGGGATGACTGGATGGCCGGGCAAAAACGGAACCAGGTGTTCCGCCACCCCAATGGGGCCGACGCCCGGACCACCGCCGCCGTGCGGGATGGCAAAGGTCTTGTGCAGGTTGAGGTGGCACACGTCGGCACCGATGAGGCCTGGACTCGTCAAACCCACCTGCGCATTCATATTGGCGCCGTCCATGTATACCTGCCCGCCGTGGACGTGCATGAGTTGGGTAATGTCCAACACCGCTTCCTCAAACACACCGTGGGTGGATGGGTAGGTGATCATCAACGCACCGAGTTCCGAGGAGTGCGTCTCCGCCTTTTCACGGAGGTCATCCATATCGATGTTTCCTTCATCATCGCACCCTACGACAACAACCTTCATGCCCGCCATGACAGCAGAAGCCGGGTTGGTCCCGTGAGCAGAAGAGGGAATCAAGCACACGTCACGGTGGCCTTCGCCGCGTGCCTCGTGGTAAGCGCGGATAACCATTAGCCCTGCAAACTCCCCCTGCGCGCCTGAATTAGGTTGCAGAGAAACACCCGCGAAGCCTGTAAGGGTGGCCAGGTCCTTTTCCAGTTCGTCAAGCATGGCCCGTGTGCCTGCTGCTTGTTCCGGCGGGCAGAACGGGTGCAGCTCTGCGAATGCCGCCCACGTAATCGGAATCAACTCCGTCGCGGCATTCAATTTCATGGTGCACGAGCCCAGTGGAATCATGCTGTGCACCAACGAGAGGTCGCGATTTTCCAGGTGCTTGATGTAACGCATCATTTCCGTCTCCGATCGGTAGCGGTTGAACACGGGGTGGTGCAAGTAATCCACATCGCGCCAGAGACCACCCAAAAACGCACGGTCAGCGGAAACGCCTGAGACGGGACTCACGCCAAAAACGGTGCAGAGGTCGGTCAATTCATTGTCAGATACGCGCTCATTCAACGCAACGCCGACGTGCATACCGTCTTCGAAGTAGCGCAAATTGATCTTCATCGCTTCTGCTCGAGCGCGCAGGGCCTTCATTTCATTCGTGCCGCCATTAACTCGAATCTTTAGCGTATCGAAGTAACAGTCGTTGACCTGGTCGAAGTTGTCCGAGGCGCGGAGCGCAGCATCCAAACTTCGTGCAGCGCCGTGGATGCCCTCGGCAATCTCACGCAATCCCACCGGGCCATGGTACACCGCGTACATCGAGGCCATCACCGCGAGCAGTGATTGTGCCGTGCAGATGTTTGAGGTCGCCTTGTCGCGGCGAATGTGCTGCTCACGCGTCTGCAGTGCCATGCGCAACGCCGGCGCTTCCAAACGGTCCTTCGACACGCCGATGATGCGGCCAGGGAAGTGACGCTTGTAGGATTCTTTGGCGGCAAAGAAGGCCGCGTGCGGCCCGCCATACCCCATCGGCACGCCAAATCGCTGCGTCGTGCCAACCACCACATCCGCTCCCATGTTGCCGGGATTCTTCAACAGCGCGAGCGCCATCAAATCGGCGGCTACCACCACCTGCGCTTCATGCGCTTTGGCTTGTTCAATCACCGCGGTCAAATCGGAAGCCACGCCCTCGCCGTCAGGGTACTGGAACAACGCGCCAAACACATCCGGCATCGCCTCCAATACCATTCCCGTGCGCGGCACCACCTCCAATTCGACGCCCAAGTATTTTGCGCGCGTTTTGAGCAACGCCAAGGTCTGGGGATAAATCGCTTCGTCCACCAAGAACCGGTTTGCTCCGGACTTGGCCATCGCCCGCGGACGCGCCGCGAACGCCATTGCCATTGCCTCAGCTACAGCCGTAGCCTCATCCAGCAACGACGCGTTGGCCAATTCCATCCCCGT
>DJYV01000046.1:15531-24485 GCA_002448555.1 Flavobacteriales bacterium UBA6969 | reverse complement strand
ATCTCCGCTTGGTAGGGTGTGTAAGCTGTGTACCACCCTGGATTTTCCAGCACATTCCGGCGAATCACACTTGGCACTTCTGTCGGGTAGTACCCCATACCGATGTAATTCTTGAACACGGTATTCTTGGCCGCAATGCCATCAATGTGTTCGAGGTATTGACTTTCTGACAAAGCCGGAGTCAGCTGCAGGCGTTCCCGTTGGCGGATTTTGCCCGGAACGGTCTTGGCAACCAGGTCTTCGATGGAGGCGACTCCGATCGTCCGGAGCATCGTCTGCTGATCCTCCTCGCGGGGACCGATGTGACGAGAGGTGAATTTGGCGGCGTGCATAAGCGACGGGTTTAGCGGCGGTTAAGGCGACGATTAAAGCGGCAAATTTACACCCGGATTCGCCCACATGAGCGAAAGTTTTTCACCAAGCACCCAAACGAATCCCCGAGGGGCTCAGGGGCACTTTTTCTGCGCCACAATGCATCAGAACAACGACCTTTGTGCCATGGTCAAATTAGTTGCGTTTACACACATCTGGATTGCACTGGGGGCTTTTGGCGCGGCAGCAGCAACGGTGTTGGGCCACGGCCATGCAGTGGAAGAGTGGAGCGTTTTCACGTGGCACGGATTGACGGGAATTGGGGTCGCCACAGGGTGCGTGTACACACTGCAACGTCTCATTAAGCTGCGCAAAAACCCCTCGGGAATTCCGCGCGAACGGCGCGTTTTTCTTGAACGGTGGGAAAACCCCATGGCTTGGGGATGGAGTGTTCTCGCCGTGGCATGGGCATGGGCATGCGCCCCGGAATGGCGGAGTGCTGTCGTATTGGCCTTGGACCATCCCGCCGTGCTGTTCGGCGTGGCCACGCTCGCATTTGGCTACGCTTCCAACCCCATCACCGGCGGTCGTGGGTGGCGCGACATCCCTCGACTGAAGTGGCCGGTCATTGCGCTGGCATGGGGACTGGTAACCGGCTGGCTCCCTCTGCAGTTCCTGCCTTCGGGTGTTGCGCTCAGTGAATGGGCTGCTGTTAAATCCATCGGGGTGCAAACGCTTTTCGTGGCCGGGATTACCCTCCCCTTCGATGTGCGCGACCTCTCCATCGACTCGGCGGAACTGCGCACGGTTCCGCAGCAATCGGGTGTTCGGTTCACCACGGCGCTGGCCATCACGTTGGTCGTGTTGAGCTTGGGGGGCTTTTGGGGGTTGGATACCTCCTCGGCACGGGCCATAGCGGGGGCCGTGGCAATGGTCGGCATCGCCCTTGTTCCCTTCGCACGCAACGAATGGATCTTCAGCTTGTGGCTTGACGGCTGCCTCATCCTCCAAGGGGTGTTGGCATTTTTGCTCACGTGACGCCGCACGGGAGCTGTTTCCTTCGAAATTTGTTCCTCGACACCGAAAACCATGGAGACGTTTGCACCGTATGAGCTGGCCCGCGCACGGCAATTGGATGCCACCGACACCCTACCCACTCGACGGGGTGATTTTCATGTCCCTCAGCACGCTGGATCCGACGTGGTCTACTTCACGGGCAATTCGCTCGGACTCCAGCCCAAGGCTGCAGAAGCAGCCCTTCGAACGGAGTTGAACGACTGGGCCGAACACGGGGTGGAGGGACATTTCAGATCCCAACACCCTTGGGTCAGCTACCATGAACGCTTCGCGCAAGGGCTGTCGCACCTCGTCGGAGCCAAGGCCAATGAAGTGGTCGCCATGAACGCGCTGACGGTGAATTTGCACTTACTCCTGGTGAGTTTTTACCGACCAAGCGGGAAGCGCACCAAAATCCTTTGCGAGGCCAAGGCTTTCCCTTCAGACCAATACGCCCTCGCCAGCCAGGTCCGCTTTCACGGCGGCGACCCGGCAGTGGACATCATTGAGGTGGCTCCACGCGAAGGAGGCAGCGTCATTGAAGAAGCCGACATTGAGGCCATCCTGCGTGACCGTGGCGACGAAATCGCCCTCGTCATGATGGGCGGGGTGCAATACTTCACAGGCCAATGGCTGGACATGCCGCGCATCACCGCCGCAGCGCACGCCGCGGGTGCTTTGAGCGGGTTCGACCTCGCGCACGCCGTGGGAAATGTCCCCCTGGAATTGCACGCTTGGAACGTCGACTTCGCCTGCTGGTGCACCTATAAATACCTCAATTCCGGACCAGGTGCGGTGGCCGGTGCCTTTGTGCACGAGCGCCACGTTGTGGATGACGCCGTGCCACGATTCGAAGGGTGGTGGGGCCACAACGCCAAACGCCGGTTTCTGATGGAACCGCAATTTGACAGCATGGGCACTGCCGAAGCCTGGCAAATGTCCAACGCCCCGGTCTTCAACATGGCCATTCACGCCATCGCTTTGGAACAATTTACCGCAGCCGGCATGGAGGCGTTGCGGGCCAAAAGCCTGCGGTTAACCGCCTACCTCGAAGCAGGAATCGCAGCAGTGGCCGAGCACAACCGTGCGCGTTTGGAAGTCATCACGCCCTCCAACCCCACCCAGCGCGGATGCCAACTTTCGCTCGTCGCCCATGGGTTCGGTCGGGAGCTGTTTCAAGCCTTAACGGATGCCGGTGTGGTGGTTGATTGGCGTGAACCCAACGTCATACGCATGGCCCCTGTGCCGATGTACAATACCTTTGTAGACATCGCGCGTTTCGTGCACATCCTTAAGTCCGCCACCCAGCCGCATTGAGTGGGCCCTAAAACTGAACGTTAGCCTTCAACTCCCATGACTAAATCCTCTCGATTCGCCGTTTTTGGAATTGGCCGATATGGCCGCCAAATCGCTCTGTCCCTGGCCGCTAAAGGCGCTGAAGTATTCACCTTCGATTCCGATCCAGCCCGTTCGGAAGCGATCAAAGACGAGGTGGCACTCGCGGTCACCATGGACGCAACGGACGCCCGCGCTTTGCAAGCGCAAAACGTACAGGACATGGACGCCGCCGTGGTGGCGATTGGCGAAAACTTCGAGGCCACCGTGTTGACTTCGATGAACCTGCTGGACCTGGGGGTCCCCCGCGTCATCGTTCGGTCGACCGGCGACCACCAAAAACGCATTCTGACCAGCCTCGGAATTCGCGAAATTTTGACGCCTGAAAGCGAGGTCGGAAGCATCGTGTCGGAACGCCTGATCCACCCCAACATCGGCGGGTTTTTGGAACTTCCCGATGACTATGAGATTGCTGAGATCTACGCCCCGCAAAACTGCATCGGCCGCACCTTGGGCAGCATCGACCTGACCAACCGCTACGAACTTCGTCTCATCACCATCCGGCGCAAATTCGCGGCAGAAACAGAGGGTGGCGAGGAGCAAGAACACATCATCGGTGTCCCGAAAGCAGAAATGGTGATCGAAGAAACCGACACGTTGGTCGTGTTTGGAACACTCAACGGCGTCAAGCGGTTCCTCGAAATCAACTCGTGATTTACCGGATGATCCGAACCGAGCCTGTGGTTTGGTACCAAGGGCTCAGCTGTCCCGCGGGGTCCGTGTAGTGGCGGTACTTCGCCTTCCATATGTACAAGTCATCCTGCACGTAGTGCGTGCGGTCCGGTCCTTGTCCATGCCAATAATCCCCGATGGTATCCGCCTCCCACACCAAACTGCCCCATCGGTTGTATACCTTAAAATCCAGCTGAACCAAGTTGCGCCCTTCCACCCGCAGCACCTCATTGAGACCATCGCCGTCCGGTGTGAACGCAGTTGGAATGAACAGCAACGGCTCAGAGCAAAAGTCAATCACCGTGACCGTTCGTTCCGTCGTGCAACCCAATTCGTTCGCGACCACAACACTAAACACGCCCGGGCCATCAACCGAGAGCGTCGGCTGAGCAGAACCGTCCATCCACTGGTATGAGGCATATCCGGCGGGCACACTCACTTGATGCTGCACATCCGGGAAATCTTCAAAACACAAGGCGGAGTCGGTCGGGAAGTAAAATTCAGGACTGGGCAAGACCTCGAGGATTATGGTTGCCGTCGTGGTGCATCCTCCGGCGTCGGTCACTTGCACTTGTGCAGTCGTCGACTCATAAAATGTCGACGTGGCCTCCGTTGAACCGTTCGACCAGAGGTACGTGTACGGTCCTGTGGATGCATCAAGCGGTGCGGCGTCAACAAGCAATCCCGCACTTGTACAGCCGGTAGCGGAGTCAGGCACTTGCAGTACCGGGCCGTCGGTGAAGGTCACGGTGATGGCATCCGAATTGACACACCCCTCCGGCGAAGTAGCCGTGAGCCCATACGTACCCGATGTGGTCACATCGAGCACGGGCAAGGTGGCCCCATCCACCGTCCAATCATACGTGTAGTTCACCGGCAATCCCGGATCCAGTGTGACCGTCTGTTCCGAACAAGCCACAATGTCGCCGCCAAGTTCCATGTCGGGGAAAATGGAAATTAACTCCACTTGTGCACTCGCCGAACAGGAAGCCCCACCCAATCCAGCGATGGTCGCCGTCACCGTGTAGGTCTGGGTCAGTTCCGTCAACACCTGCGGATCAGGGATGGACGCATTGCTCAAGCCGGTCGCGGGCTGCCACTGCCAATCCATGGCGTTGGGCACGTCCACGGAGGCTTCAAGTTGCCCGCCCACGGTCGAACACACAGCTACTTCAGCTTCCGTGATAACGCTGAAAACTGGATACACTGTAATGGTGATGTCGTCGGTGTACAACACGCCGTCAGGTGCGACCATCTCCACCGTGTATACCGTCGTTGTCTCGGGAGCAATGGTCACCGTTTGCGCCGTGGGATCGCTGACCTCGTCTGCCGGAGTCCATGCAAACGTCCACGCGTCCACATCCGTCGTAGGATCATACGCCAGGACGTTGCAGTACATAGACACCTCGTCTCCCGATTCGGCACAGTAATAATTCTGAGACGTCGCGATGTAAGGAGCCTGGCCCCAAGCGGAAGTGCAGAATCCCGCCAAAAGGACAAGGAAAGCTGGGAGCCATCCGATGAAGCAATGCGCAATGCGAGAAGGATGTTTCATTCTTCAGAGCTTTTGATGCTGAGCGACCAATCCCATTCGATGAGCCAATTGGACCGAATGTTCGGTTGTTCAACTGGGTAAAAATAAGGCTCAGCGGATTGGAGGGCGCCGGGATCCACCATTTGCCAAATCGAGTCCCCATTGGCATCCCACTCGTAGCCAAGGAATAGGGAACCCGGTGGTACTTGCTCAAACGCCAAGGTGGTATCCCCTTCAATCCGAAGTCGTTCGTCGTCCAGCCGCACCCAACCTGCACCCGGCACGTCCGTAAGGGACAGAACCAAGGCCCCAAAGTGATTCGCCGCGTGGGTTTTCCAATTCAGCACCAGCGTGTCTTGATCGGTATGTTGGCCTTGAAACCGCAAGGCTCCAGGCAGGCACATGATGCTGTAATTCGCCTCAAATTCTTCGTTCAAACCGAGGGTGAGGGTCCGTGTCAAGGGGCCAGCCTCAGAGCCGCTAAAGACTGCATTCTCGATGGCGATTGAATCCTGGAAGACCAGCAAACTGTCAGCGCCCTCTACAAACACCGCCCGATCGAATTTCCATGCCCGACGGGACTCCGGAGCTGACTTGAGCGGTGGCATGGTCCGCGGGCGAAAGAAACTACCGATTGCCGCGCGTGACGGCCTTGCCTGAGCCGTGTCAGCATCCGTCTCCCAGGCCCAAATGAGTTGAATTTCTTCGATTGGCGCGGCCGCAAATGCATCGCACCAAACAAAAACGCTGTCGCCATCCCGTTCAAATTGGACCGGTTCAATTGTCCCGCTCACCAAGGAATTCCAGATTTCCTCTAAATCATCCGGTGCCGGCGCCAACACCCTCGCCATGCCGGTGGAATCCACTCGACAACTCGAAATTCGACGCGGGGGCTCGGCTTCTTCTGTGGCATCGCCCAACCACTGCAGGACCGTGTCACCTGCAGCAAACCGCGTAGTATCCAACGCCACGTATTCGCCTTCGTCCCATCGGTAATTGCCGTTCTCGTCTTCCAGTGCAATGCCCACAAAGTCCCCCGGGCTGAGGTAGCCGATTGAGAAGTTGCCCGATGCGTCGGTTTGGCCGAGAGCGTCCGGTCGCCGCCCTGCCCAGATGGAGTCCCATGCGGCCGGCATTTGGTAGAGCATCACCCGCAAATCCGGTTTGCCCGCTCGCGTCATCCGATCCACCACGTTTCCCGCAACCCGCAACGTATCCAATTCAGCCCCCGTTGCAAAGGCCCATTTCAAATCCGATGCTGGATTGGACTCGTGCAGGTCGACGATGGCATCGCCAAACGCGAAAACGTAGGTGCGATTGGCTTCAAATGCCTCAGGGTCAAACGCCAGTTCGACCGCCTTTCCGCGTACCCTCCATTCCGGGTTGCGCGCCAACGGAGGTGAAACTACCAACTGTTGGTTGGCGTTTCGCAAGACCACGTATTCGTCAAATTCCATGGTCAACCGCTCCGGACGCAGGTTGACCGACTCGGAAGGCGGTTCGATTCGAACCGGAACAGGCGGAGTCTCATCCTTCGGGCCTCCTGTAGGTGCAGACACTTGGGCACAACCTACTGCGAGCAGCACAACGAACGCCATCCAACCTGCGCACTGATGAGGCCCATAATTCGTCATTCCCATGCCTTCCAATTTTGTCCCAAAAAGTCCACCAATGGAGTCAGTCCAGCAACGTCTGCGGCAGATACATCGTCCCGGTTCACGGAATCGATGTCAAGCACCGCAACGATCTCATCGGCCGACACAATGGGAATCACCAATTCTGATTCTGTGAGAGAACTGCACGCCACGTGCCCTTCAAATTCGTGCACATTGGGGACCACCTGTGCAGTCGCCTCGTCCCACGCCGCCGCACAAACCCCTTTGCCATGGTGCAACCGCGTGCATGCCAACGGTCCTTGAAACGGCCCCAATACCAGTTCATCCCGTTGCTTGTCCACGAGGTAGAAACCGACCCAATGCCAGTCGAATGCTTCTTTGAGCACTGCAGCGGCATTCGCCAAATTCGCCATGCGATTGGGTTCATTCCCCAGCAGTGATTTCCAGCGAGTAGAAAGCGCCTCATACCGTTGTTTCCGCGATGCGTCGGGAGCCAATGCAAGCGTTTCAGCCATGCAGCAAAGATACCGCACAAAACGAGGGCGAAATGTCATGCCAACGCCAAGGTTATGCCGCCGAGCCAGTTCAATCCCGATCGCTTCAGTGCATTTCCACATGCGGACAACGTCGCCCCGGTGGTCATCACATCATCCACGAGGACAATGCCAATCTCGCTCGCCAGTCCCGGCGATTCAACCTGGTACAAATCCCGGACAATCCCAACCCGATCAACCCGGTTCATACCGGTCATGCTGCTGTGGTGGCGAAGGCGCCTGAGTGCGGATGAAGCGACCTCGCAGCGCCACGCCTGCGACAAGCCCCGGGCAATCCACTCGGCTTGGTTGTAACCGCGCTTCCATTGCTTCCGCCAGTGCAAGGGCACGGGAACCAGCACCAACGGCTGGCTATAGGATGCCAGTCTTGGGACCCTGTGGCCAAGCCAATTCCCCCACTGCTTCGCGAGCCAGCGGTTCCCTCCGTATTTGATGGCCCCGAGTTGGGCATTGAGTTCGCCTCGGGTACGCAGGCGAAAACCCATGGCTGCAAACGGCATCCGGCACCGTTCCTTCATAACCATGGAACCGAACCCCGCGTGCAACTCCGGCCAGTCCAAAGCACACGAGTCACAGGCAATCATCCACTCCGTCTCGGCAGGTAACCAAGCGTTGCACACGGCGCAATGCCTCGGCAACAGCACGCTCCACCCCGAACCAACCATGCGGCAAAAGTGCGGCCAATGAAGCGTCGAACAACCCTTAATTCACCGGCAAGCGGTCTAACTTTGTGTGCGCATGCAGTTTGGCAAACTCCCCTCACTCGCTGGGCTCATCCCCGCCGACTTTTCCCTTCCGGAAAGCCATTGGCACTTCGATGCCCCACCAAGTCAGTGCCGAGTGTATGCCGGAGGGACGACGTGGAACATCCCTCCTTGGGTGGGTTCGACGTATCCAGAGAAGACGCCGCGGCGGCTGTTCCCAGAGGCCTATGGCCGAAACTTCGGGACCATTGAGTTCAACGCGACCCACTACCGCATTTACAGCGAATCGAAAATGAAGGAGTGGGCGGATGCAACGCCCGAGGGGTTCCGGTTTTGTCCCAAATTCCCGCAGATTATCTCACATTTTCGCCGCTTCAACAACTGCGAGGGCCCGACGGATGATTTCATCGCAGGCCTGCTCGCGCTCGGAAATCGCCTTGGGCCGTCTTTCATCCAGCTTCCGCCACATTTTGCCCCAAAGCACGCGGATGCCTTGTGGACGTATTTAGCACAATGGCCTCGAGAACTACCGGTTTCGGTTGAATTTCGGCATCCCGATTGGTTCGTGGGCGAGCAATCACATTGGAATCGGTTGGCTGAATTGGGGGTGGGCGCTGTCATCAGCGATACGGCCGGACGACGGGATGCGTTGCACATGCAGGTCACCGCGCCACATGTTTTGGTGCGATTTGGCGGGTACGAAGGAGACGTCATCGATGCGTATCGCTTGGAACAATGGGGCTCGTGGATCAATGCTCTTGAAGCACGAGGCGGTACCTCCTTTCACTTGTTGGTGCACGAACCGGACAGCATCCATACACCGGCTACATGCACCGCCTTTGCCAAGGGATTAGCCCCTGAAAAACGAGACGCATGCGTCACGCCCGATCGGCCGTACCGCGCGCCTGGCGCACAAATCGGGCTGTTCTAAAGGCGCATCGCATTTCGCTATTTATTTGCTGGTCCCTCGATGAACCAACCCTGTTCCAGAAACGGCTCAGCCTTCTTAAACTTCAATTCCTTTTTTTCATCTCCACGGCGAATCACCACCAAATCATTTCGCCCAAATTTCTTTTTGCTTCTGACGGGCATCTGCCGTTGCGGCGGAGGT
>DJYV01000046.1:14370-15142 GCA_002448555.1 Flavobacteriales bacterium UBA6969 | reverse complement strand
TGGGCGCCTGCTGGCGGGCTTGGGAAGCCGCCTGCTCTTGGATGTTCTGGATGTTCTCCTTGGACAGGCTGATTTTGTTCGGCATAGCCGGGCGAGCCTTTGGCGCTTGGCGAACCTGCTGATCAGCCGGGCCAGTTGGAATCGTGCACCGCATCAAGAAGGCAGCAACATCTGCGTTCATTCGCTGGACCATGGCCTTGAACAGCTCGTACGATTCAAACTTGTAAATCAACAGCGGATCCTTTTGCTCGAAGCGCGCCAACTGCACGTTTGAACGCAAATCGTCCATGTTGCGGAGGTGCTCCTTCCAGTACTGGTCGATGATGGCCAACACTACGGCCTTCTCGAGGCTCTCCATGACGCTCACGCCTTCGGAGGCGACGCTGCGTTCGATGTCCGTGGCGACTTGCATGGTTTTGCGGCCATCGCTGAACGGCACGAGGATTTGCTTGAAATCGTTGGCCGGGTCGTCATGTACGCGTTGAATGACCGGGTGGGCGCGCTGGGCCAGCTCCTGCAACTTCGAACGGTACAGGCGCTCGGCCGCTTGGTAGGTATCGAAAGCGATGTCTTCTGCAGGGGTCGTAGCAAATCCTTCTGCATCCACGGTCGGTTCAATGCCGAAATCACGGAGCAAGGCCAAGCGGAACGACTCGAATTGCTTTTCGGGGTGGTAGGCCAGCACCGAAGCTTCGACCAATTCGAAAAACATGTTGGCGATGTCCGTGCGAATGCGGTCACCGTGCAAGGCGTGGCGGCGGCGCTTGTAAAT
>DJYV01000046.1:7020-13965 GCA_002448555.1 Flavobacteriales bacterium UBA6969 | reverse complement strand
ACCTTCTTTTGAGCACGCTCAATCGACTTGGTGATCATGCTGTGCTGGATCACATCGCCCTCGACGTGGCCCAATCGGTCCATCATTTTCGACACCCGGTCCGAGGAGAAGAGGCGCATCAAATCGTCCTCGAGCGACACGTAGAACTGCGACGAACCAGGATCCCCTTGGCGGCCAGCACGTCCGCGCAGCTGGCGGTCGACGCGGCGACTGTCGTGGCGTTCGGTGCCGATGATGGCCAAGCCGCCAGCGGCCTTGACCTCATCAGTGAGTTTGATGTCCGTACCACGGCCCGCCATGTTGGTGGCGATGGTCACGGTGCCGGGCTTGCCGGCTTCAGTCACGATTTCAGCCTCGCGCTGGTGAAGCTTGGCGTTCAGCACCTGGTGCTTGATGTGCCGGATGTCGAGCATACGCGAGAGCAATTCACTGACCTCGACCGTGGTCGTACCCACGAGGACCGGTCGGCCGGCTTCGCTGAGCGCTACGACATCATCGATGATGGCGTTGTACTTCTCGCGCTTCGTTTTGTAGACCAAGTCTTCGCGGTCATCCCGGGCAATGGGGCGGTTGGTCGGGATGACCATCACGTCGAGCTTGTAGATGTCCCACAACTCTCCCGCTTCGGTTTCAGCGGTACCCGTCATACCCGCGAGCTTGTGGTACATGCGGAAGTAGTTCTGAAGCGTGACCGTGGCGTAGGTCTGCGTGGCCGCTTCCACCTTCACATTTTCCTTCGCTTCGATGGCTTGGTGCAGGCCGTCGGAATAGCGTCGGCCGTCCATAATGCGGCCCGTTTGCTCGTCTACGATTTTGACCTTGTTGTCCATCACCACGTAGTCCACGTCCTTCTCGAACAAGGCGTAGGACTTCAGCAACTGGTTCATGGTGTGGACGCGCGCACTCTTAACCGAGTAGTCGGCCATCAGCTGGCTCTTTTTTTCGAGTTTGGCTTCCTCGTCGCCCTCGCCGTTGTCGATGGACACCAATTCCGTCGCCAAATCCGGCATGGTGAAGAAGTTCTCGTCCTCCATGTTGGCCGTCAAGAACTCAATGCCCTTTTCCGTCAACTCCACCTGGTTCTGCTTCTCGTCGATGACGAAGTAGAGCTCGGCATCGGCTTTGGGCATCTCGCGCTTGTTGTCGGCGAGGTAGATGGCCTCGGTCTTGAGCAACTGTTGCTTCATGCCCTCGAGGCTTAAAAACTTGATGAGCGGCTTGGACTTGGGCAACGCACGGTAGGCACGGAATAAGGCCAATCCGCCCTCGGCGATGTCATCCTTGGAGGCCCCGTCCTTCTGGAGCAAACGCTTGGCGTCCGTCAGGAACTGCTGGGCTGCCTTCTGCTGGACCGTGACGAGCTGCACCACTTTGGGCTTGAGCTCGACAAATTCCTGCTGGTCGCCCTTGGGGGTGGGACCGCTGATGATCAACGGGGTTCGCGCTTCGTCGATCAGCACGGAGTCGACCTCGTCGACGATGGCGAAGTGGTGCTTACGCTGGACCAGTTGCTCTGGGCGCTGAGCCATGTTGTCGCGCAAGTAGTCGAAGCCAAATTCGTTGTTGGTGCCGTACGTGATGTCAGCGCGGTACGCTTCCCGGCGCGATTCACTGTTGGGCTGGTGCTTGTCGATGCAATCAACACGCATGCCGTGGAACTCAAACAGCGGCGCCATCCACTCCGAGTCGCGGCGGGCAAGGTAATCGTTTACGGTAACGAGGTGCACCCCTTTTCCGGTAAGCGCGTTGAGAAATACAGGGAGCGTTGCCACCAGGGTCTTTCCTTCACCCGTTTGCATCTCCGCCACCTTGCCACGGTGCAATGCCGTACCGCCGACCAGCTGGACATCGTAGTGCACCATGTTCCACTGCACTTCCGAACCGGCAGCCATCCAGGCATTGCCCCACGTGGCTCGGTCGCCGTCGATGGTGACCCCGCCGCGCTTGGCTGCGATATCCCGGTCCCAATCTGAAGCCGTAACGGTGAGCTGACCATTTTCAGCCAAACGCCGCGATGTTTCTTTGACAAGTGCAAACGCCTCAGGCATGATGGTCTCCAGCACCGCCTCCAAGGCTTCGTCGATGCGCTTGGTCAGTCCATCAATCTGCTCATAAATGGCCTCCTTCTGTTCGAGCTGGTCCTCCCCCATGGCGGAGGCATCGGCACGCAACGCTTGTTCTTCTTTCTCGAGGTCTGCAACATGGGCTTGGATGCGCTGGCGCATGTCCTCGCTTCGGGAACGCAGGCCATCGTCCGATAACGCTTTCATATCCGCTTCGAAGCCGTGAACAGCATCGACCACCGGCTGAATTTCCTTCATGTCCCCCTCAGCCTTATCGCCGACCAATTTTTTCAGAAGCGTCTTAAACATGACGCGAAAATACGAAGGGAAGCGGGTCGCATCCGTCTAAATTTTTACAACGCTCGGACGGAACTTACCGCGGGTCAGAGCCTTGGGTGAAAACGAGGGCAAAGCTCTTAGACAACGACACAAAAAATCCAAGCGTTTTCTCGGGTTTTTTATCCCCAACGAACTAAAAATTCACTCCGTCTCAACGCTGTCAACGGTTCCATGGATTTCGAACCAGCCGACTGTTAAAAACTACCTCGATTTGTGAATTGTTTTGTTTTGGTCTTGTGCCCTCTCTTCTGTTTTCTTTGGGGCCATCAATGGTCAAGGCATCGGGTTTCGTCCCGCGTCCAACGGCCCTTTTTCAAAACGCTACTGAGCCCGGCTCCAAAGGTGGAGAACAAGTCATTAGCCTCGAAAACCCAGTGTTTCCAATGCTTTTGGAACATTGGACTGCCATCGAGGACAGGACTTCGACCCCCGAAACGGAAGCGGGATTCTACGGCTTTGAAAGGGAAATGCTGAGACCGACCTAACATTTCACCCGCCACCCGCTGGCACCAACCTAACCACCGCCATGAGCGCACAAACACCCGAGGATTTGACCACTGCAGACGTGAACGAGACAAGCGCAGCGACCGTGCAAACTTCCATTGAAGAAGTCTTGCCCGAGAATACGGTGGTGACTGAACCCATTCTTGAGGACAACCCCAACCGGTTTGTCTTGTTCCCGATCCAGCACAATGACATCTGGAACTTTTACAAGAAGTCCGAAGCGAGCTTCTGGACGGCAGAGGAGATTGACTTGGCCGCGGACATCGTCGACTGGAACGAAAAGCTCAACGACGACGAGCGTTACTTCATCAAGCACGTCTTGGCGTTTTTCGCTGCCTCCGACGGCATCGTGAACGAGAACCTCGCCGAGAATTTTGTGGCTGAAGTGCAATACACCGAAGCCAAGTTCTTCTATGGCTTCCAAATCATGATGGAGAACATCCACTCCGAGACCTACTCGTTGTTGATTGACACGTACATCAAGGACGATGCGGAGAAGGACAAACTCTTCAACGCCATCGAAACCATGGATTGCGTGAAGAAGAAAGCGGAATGGGCCTTGAACTGGATTGAGAACGGCTCCTTCGCCGAGCGCATTGTTGCGTTTGCAGCGGTGGAAGGCATCTTCTTCAGCGGCAGCTTCTGCTCCATTTTCTGGTTGAAAAAGCGCGGCCTCATGCCGGGCTTGAGCTTCTCCAATGAATTGATTTCACGCGACGAAGGCATGCACTGCGACTTTGCCTGCTTGCTTTACAACGACCACATCGTCAACAAGCTCCCTGTCAAGACCCTGCGCAAGATCATCATCGACGCGGTGGAGATTGAAAAGGAGTTCATTTGCGAGTCGTTGCCTGTTCGCTTGATTGGTATGAACGCCGATTTGATGTCCCAGTACATCGAGTTTGTTGCCGACCGCTTGTTGGTGGAGCTTGGCACCGAAAAGGAATTCAACGTCACCAATCCGTTTGACTTCATGGACATGATTTCCCTCCAAGGAAAGACCAACTTCTTCGAGAAGCGTGTTGGAGAATATCAAAAAGCCGGAGTGTTGACAAAATCCGACGAAGGCGCAAAATCCTTCAGTTTGGATGCCGACTTTTAAACGTCGAGCTTTTCCAACGGATCACTTCACCACTTACCACCTCTTCACCCTTACCTCAAAACAACCACTCGCACCATGCTAGTAGTCAAGCGCGACGGCCGCACAGAACCAGTACAATTCGATAAAATCACCGCACGGATCAAAAAACTCTGTTACGAGTTGCACGAATCTGTCGATCCGGCTAAAGTGGCGATGCGCGTCATTGAGGGAGTATACGATGGGGTGACCACGACTGAACTGGATAACCTCGCTGCGGAAGTGGCAGCGACGAACGCCGTAACGCACCCTGACTACGCGAGCTTGGCGAGCCGAATCGCCGTATCCAACCTCCACAAAGGAACCAAGAAGTCCTTTGCTGAGACGATGGAAGACCTCTACACCTACGTCGACCCCATCACCGGTGAGAACGCCTCTCTCGTAGCAAACGACGTGATCGAGATCATCCGTGACAACGCGGAATTCCTCGATTCTCAAATCATCTACGACCGGGACTTCAACTACGATTACTTCGGATTTAAAACCCTGGAGCGCAGCTACCTGCTCAAGATCAACAACGAAATCGTCGAGCGCCCTCAGCACATGCTCATGCGCGTGGCCATCGGCATCCACAAGGACGACCTCGATGCGGTGGTGGAGACTTACAACGGACTCAGCGAAGGCTGGTTCACCCACGCAACCCCCACCTTGTTCAATTCGGGTACGCCGAAGCCCCAGATGTCCAGCTGCTTCCTGTTGACGACACAAGAAGACAGCATCAGCGGCATCTACGACACGCTGAAGCAGTGCGCGAAGATTTCACAGAACGCAGGGGGCATTGGCCTTTCCATTCACGACATCCGCGCTACGGGCTCGTACATCAAAGGAACCAACGGCACGTCCAACGGCATTGTTCCGATGTTGCGCGTGTTCAACGACACCGCCCGTTACGTTGATCAGGGAGGCGGAAAGCGCAAGGGTTCATTTGCCATTTACATCGAGCCCTGGCACGCCGACATCCACGACTTTCTCGATCTCAAGAAGAACCACGGTAAGGAAGAACAACGCGCACGCGATTTGTTCTACGCCCTGTGGATTCCTGACTTGTTCATGAAGCGTGTGGAAGAGAACGGTGATTGGACCTTGATGTGCCCCAACGAATGCCCAGGGTTGGCTGACAACCACGGCGCAGCGTTCGAGAAGCTCTACACGAAATACGAAGCCGAAGGCAAAGGCCGCAAGACCATCAAGGCGCAAGACCTGTGGTTCAAAGTCCTCGAATCGCAAATCGAGACCGGCACGCCGTACATGCTGTACAAGGACGCTGCGAACGGCAAGTCCAACCAGCAAAACCTCGGCACCATCCGTTCTTCCAACCTCTGCACGGAGATCATCGAGTACACGGCACCAGACGAAGTGGCGGTATGCAATCTCGCCTCCCTCGCTTTGCCGAAGTACGTCAACGACGGAGGGTTCGACCACGAGAAGCTGTTCCAAGTCACCTACCAGGTCACGAAGAACCTCAACCGCATCATCGACCGCAACTACTACCCCATTCCTGAAGCGCGCAATTCCAACATGCGTCACCGCCCCATCGGACTGGGCGTGCAGGGCTTGGCAGACGTGTTCATCTTGATGCGTCACCCCTTCGACTCAGACGAAGCCCGCGCATTGAACTGCGAGATTTTCGAAACGATTTACTACGCTGCCTGCACGGCATCCAAGGACCTCGCGAAAGAAGAAGGTGCTTACGAGACCTTCAAGGGTTCACCTGCATCGGAAGGGCGATTGCAATTCGACTTGTGGGACGTCACCCCAACGGACCGTTGGGAATGGGACGTGCTCAAGGATGAGATCAAGGAGCACGGCATGCGCAACTCTTTGTTGTTGGCTCCTATGCCGACCGCATCCACCGCGCAAATCCTCGGCAACAACGAGTGCTTCGAACCCTACACTTCGAACATCTACACACGCCGTACCCTTTCCGGCGAATTCATCATCGTCAACAAGCACCTACTCCGCGATTTGACCAAGCTCGGCTTGTGGGACGACGATATGAAGAATCGCATCATCAGTGCCAACGGTTCCATCCAGAACATCAACGAGATTCCGGACAACTTGAAAGCGCTGTACCGCACCGCCTGGGAGATTTCTCAGCGCGCGCTGATCGATATGTCCGCCGACCGCGGCGCCTACATCTGCCAATCGCAGTCTCTGAACGTCTTCATGGAGAACGTGAATACGGCCAAGCTCACTTCCATGCACTTCTACTCGTGGAAGAAGGGACTGAAGACCGGCATGTACTACCTCCGCACGAAGGCAGCAACTGATGCCATCAAGTTCACAGTGGACAAGAAGTACAAGACGGCTCCGGAAACCGAAGCCCCTCGCAAGTCCATCCAAGAGATGACCGACGAGGAACAGGCGGCAATGGCGTGTTCGATCGAAAACGGATCGGATTGCGAAATGTGCAGCGGTTGATTCACGCGTAACCATCCACAAAAAAGGCGGCCCCAACGGACAACGGACCGCCTTTTTTTGTGTCCCTCCCTCGGGTTCACACTCGCTGCGCGCGGTAATGCAGCAACACCCACACGTTGGTTAGCACCAAACCCACTGCCAAGAGCAGGTGAACCGGTTGCGCCCATGCCGGCATGCCGAAATTGACAAAAAGGACACCAGTGAGGATTTGCGCACTGAGTAAGGCCGAGGCCAGGCGCACGATCGTTCGCAAGCTTCCCTCCGCGTTGCGCAGCGGCATCAGCCACATCAATTGCACGGCGAGGACCACCCACGAACCCGAACGGTGCACCTTCCACCAACCCGGCAACGCCCCAATCCAATCCGCCCTGAGGAGCTCCGCGTGGTTCAGCAAATCCACTTGCTCACGCACTTGGGTTCCGAGGACGAGTTGTGCGACAGTCAGAACGAGAGCCACCGCAATCCATCCCTTGCCGCGCG
>DJYV01000046.1:0-6616 GCA_002448555.1 Flavobacteriales bacterium UBA6969 | reverse complement strand
AGCATGTGAATGGTGATGGAGAATGGAATGAGGTTGCCGTCTACCACCTTTTTGCCCAACCAAGCGACCAAGCCAAGCCAGAACAAGTGGACGACTGCCCACGCGAACGGCTTCCAATGCCGCACCTTCACCCCCCGCCAAAACGTCCACCCCAACAGCAAAAGCGCCGGAATGCCGGTCAAAGCACCGAGCAACCGATTGATGAATTCCACCCACGTGTGCAGGGGATTGAATACCGCATAGTCGTGTTTGTCGTAGGCGACCCACTGACCTGTCGCGCGCTCAGCTTCGAAATCTGTTGAGTGCAGGTCCGCCTGCGCCACCCACAGGGTGTCGCGCTTGAGCAGCATGCGGCCCCGGTCATAAGTCGCCCCTTCCTGCCATGTCACTTCCGAGGCTTCAGTGGGCGGAATCATCAGGCCAAAACACTTGGGCCAGTCCGGGCAGCCCATGCCAGAACCGGTCATGCGCACGACGCTCCCTGCGAGCACCACAAGGAAGGTCATGGCCATGGCCACACGCGTCAGCCGCCGCAACGACTTGAGCTTACTGTGTAAGGGAAGCTTCTTTTGCAAAATGCGTCACTTGGACCGATGCCACGGCGTAGAGTTTGCCGTCCGCAATGCCATTGACCACTTCGGCCAAGGATTCCGGCGTCACCGATTTGGGGTCGAATTCGACCTCAGCGGCGTTCAGGTCACGTCCCGATTCGAAATCGATGGACGCATTGGCCACGCCGGGGATTTCCAGCAGCTCTTTTTTGATTTTGCCGCCGCATGCGTGTGCGCACATCATGCCCGAGATCTCGAGTTTCGCCGTGGAGGTTTCGGTCGTCCCGGCCTCGTATCCTTCAGTGACAGCGTACGAATCCGACTCCGCGCACCCTCCAAGCATGAGGCTTCCGTAGGCGAGCAATGCCGCCCCGATGAAGCCCGTGATTTTGTGCCAAATCATCATGCAACAAATATACCGATGAACAAGAGGCTCGCTTTCCAACTTATGGTAATTCAATCCTAATTTCGGTCGCAACCAACGCTCCCATGGCCACCAATGCCAGCTCTCCCCCTCATCGTTTGGCACCCGCCCTGGTGCTTTTGCTGCTCGGATTCGTATGGGGGAGCAGTTTCATCTTGATGAAAATCGGCCTTTTCGCACGCGACGGTTCGGCCTTGTTGCCACCAGTTGACTTGGCCGCCTTGCGCGTGGCCATCGCCGGGGCCACTCTGCTGCCGGTGTCGCTGCGGCATGCGCGGCACATTGCACGCGAACGTTGGCGTTGGATTGCGGGGGTCGGTATCATCGGTAGCTTCATCCCTGCCCTGTTGTTTGCCATGGCCCAAGTCAACTTGCCAAGCGCCATGGCCGGCATGCTCAATGCCCTGAGCCCGCTGTGGACCTTGATCATTGGATTCGTGGCATTTGGAACGGCCGTGCAGCCTCGGCAAATCGTCGGTATCCTCGTCGGCTTGCTAGGCACTGCCTGGCTCATTTTGGCTCAGGCCGGAGCGGCGGCCCCAGGCGCAGCGCTCGGCGGAGAGGCCCTTACTCCCGCTCTGATGCTGGTGGTCGCGACGGTGTGCTATGGCGTCAGCGTCAACATCACGCGAGAGAAACTCAGCGGCATCCCCGCCCCAGCCATTGCCGGATGTTCATTAGGACTCGTGGCACTGCCGGCCTTGGGCATGGTGTTGATCAATGGCACCCCTGGAATGATTGCCGATCATCCCGACGGCATGCGCGCCCTCTTGGCCGTTGGTGCGTTGGCCGCCATTGGAACGGCTGGAGCCCTTGTGCTTTTCAACCAATTGATTGCCTGGACCAACGCCGTCGTAGCCGCATCTGTGACCTACATCATTCCCATCTTTGCCACGCTGTGGGGCTGGTGGGACGGTGAGGTGCTGACCTATCAACAATTGCTCGCGGGAGCCAGCATTTTACTCGGTGTCTGGATCACCAAAAAGCGCACCGGTTCAGCGAATTAAATACCGTGCGCGTAGGTGTTGAAAAGTTGAGAAGTTTCCTGTACCTTTGCAGCCCCTCTTTTGGGAATAATGACAAGAATCATGTATGCAATCGTAGAGATCGCAGGGCACCAGTACAAGGTAGAGAAAGACCAACAGGTGTTCGTCAACCGATTGGACGCTGAGGAAGGCAAAAAGGTCAAGTTCGACCGTGTCTTGCTCGTGGACAATGGGAAAGACGTTCAAGTTGGCGCCCCGGCGGTAAGCGGCGCGGAAGTGACCGCTCAGGTTGAACGCCACCTCAAAGGCGACAAGGTATTGGTCTTCAAAAAGAAGCGCCGCAAAGGATACCAGAAGTTGAATGGCTTCCGTGCCTCATTGACCGAAGTGAAAATCACGGCGATCAAGGCAGGCGGAGCCAAGAAGGCAGCGCCAAAGGCCGCAGCGGCAGACAAGCCCGCAGCCGAGAAGAAGGCAGCAGCCAAAAAGCCAGCAGCTAAGAAGCCAGCAGCTAAGAAGTCAGCAGCTAAGAAGTCAGCAGCCAAGAAGCCAGCGGCCAAAAAGCCAGCGGCTAAAAAACCAGCAGCGAAGAAAACCGCTGCCAAGAAAACCGATAAAACCGAGAAGTAATGGCACATAAAAAAGGTGTAGGTAGTTCCAAGAACGGACGGGAGTCAGAAAGTAAACGGCTCGGCGTCAAGATTTATGGCGGCCAAGGTTGCATCGCTGGAAACATCATCGTTCGCCAGCGAGGCACCCAGCATCACCCCGGTGAAAACGTAGGCATGGGCAAGGATCACACGCTGTTTGCGTTGAAAGACGGCATCGTTGAGTTCCGTAAGAAGGCCAACAACCGCTCGTACGTATCGGTTGTTCCACTCGGAGACGCCTAAGAAAGAATCAATTGCAAGGGGGGTATTAACTCCTTGCATCTCAAAATTTGTGACTCCCGGACCCTTAGAGGGTTCGGGAGTTCTTTATTTTTACACCTCACCCAAACTCGCAGCACATCCATGCTCACCATCCAATCGTTGCGCGAAGAAAAAGACCGCATCCTCGCCGCACTCGACAAGCGTCATTTCGATGCACGGGAAGCGATTCAGCAAGTCCTCGAATGGGACGCTGAGCGCCGAAAAACCCAAGCCAAATTGGACGACACCCTGGCCCAGAGCAATGCGTTGAGTCGGGAAATTGGGGGGCTCATGCGGGAGGGCAAAAAGGCAGAGGCCGAAGCCATCAAGGCGCAAACTTCCTCCCTCAAGGCGCAATCCAGCGAATTGAAGGAGCAGATGCAGGCGCTGGAAACGCAAATCCACGACGCGCTCTGCCACATACCCAACGCCCCCCACGCGGACGTCGCTGCAGGACGCAACGCTGAGGACAACGTCGAGACCTTCCGGTCGGGTGATGCCTCCACCTTGGAGCACCACAAAAAGCCCCACTGGGACATCGCCGAGCAGTGCAAGCTCATCGACTTTGAGCTCGGCGCCAAGGTGACCGGAGCGGGCTTCCCGTTTTACCGCGGCAAGGGCGCCAAGCTCCAACGCGGACTCATCCGGTTCTTCCTCGAACAAGCGGACGCCGCAGGGTACGAAGAGTTCATCCCGCCACACATGATCAACCCGGACAGCGGGTTTGGTACCGGCCAGTTGCCGGACAAGGAGGGCCAGATGTACCACATGCAGGACGACGAACTGTACATGATTCCGACCGCCGAGGTACCGTTGACCAACATCTACCGCGATGTCATGGTCAAAGAAGGCGACCTGCCCATCAAGCTGTGCGCTTACACCCCGTGCTTCCGCCGCGAAGCCGGGTCGTACGGCAAGGACGTGCGCGGCCTGAACCGCCTGCACCAATTCGACAAGGTCGAGATTGTGCAATTCGCCCATCCTGAGGAGTCGTATGCGACGCTGGACGGCATGGTGCAGCACGTCAGGGGCTTGCTCGAAGCCCTGGAACTGCCCTACCGCGTCCTCCGTTTGTGCGGAGGTGACATGGGCTTTACGGCCGCCATGACGTATGATTTTGAGGTGTGGAGCGCCGCGCAAGAACGTTGGTTGGAGGTGAGTTCCGTTTCCAATTTTGAAACATACCAAGCCAATCGCCTCAAGTGCCGCTTCAAAGGCAATGATGGCAAAACGCATTTAGTACACACATTGAACGGCTCCGCGTTGGCGTTGCCACGCATTGTGGCTGCCCTGTTAGAAAACCACCAAGACGACACCGGCATCCGCATTCCAGCGGCACTCGTGCCTTACTGCGGCTTTGAACGCATTGATTTTTGATGAGGAACCTACAATTCGCATCGGCGTTCGGCCTGCTCTTGCTTTTTGGCAGTTGCACCACCCACCCCGATCCGCGGGTGGAAGCTCTGACAGCACTGGCGGATTCCATCCAGACCCATCAGCGCCTGCTAGAAGAACCCAGCGATACTCGCACAGCAGAGGCGGCCACATGGGCCGAAAACAACCTGCGCGAATTTGAATTGCTCCTCGACGACGGCAACGTGGTTGTCAGCAAGGAAGAAGGACGCATCATCTCGGATGTCAGCCGGGCCCGGCGCCTGCTCAAAGACCAAGGCAGCCGGCGCACGTCATTGCCCAAAAGCGCAGCGCGTGCAATGGGGCAGCTGCGGGGATTGGCCCAGGCCATCACCAGCGGAGCCGCGAAGGATGCCGCCGGCACCCCCATCGACTCGGCGTACATCGCCCGCGAAATGAAGGCGGAACTCGCGATTGGCCGGGACGTGGTGCGCGCACTGGAAGAAACACAGCAACTGGCCGAACGCGGCATCGAACTCTGGCAGAAAACCGCTGCCCACGCTGACAGTTTGCAGACCGTCTGCAGGAGCCGCCTTGCCAAAGCCATCATCGAAGGCGAATGAGGCGGCCTTGGATCCTCGCTGCGGCACTCGCATTTGCCCAATTGGGGTTCGCGCAATCGGACCTCGAACTCGCTGAGTTCTACTACAACGAGGGCTCATACGCTCAGGCCAAACTCTACCTCGACCAAATCTGGAAGCGAACGAAGACCAAGAAGGTGTTCGACATGTACTACGACGTGTTGCTCGCTATGGACGACTTTGACGCGGCCGAGAAGCTGGTCAAAAGCCGCATGCGCAACAAGAACACGCGCGCCACGGCGTACGTCGAATTGGGGCAGCTGTACGTGCATTTTGAAAAGGAGGCGGAAGCAAGGGAGGCGTTTGATGAAGCACTGCGCCGGTTGGAACCCAAACGCGGCAGCGTTATCGCGCTCGCGAACGCCTTCATCAAGTTGAATGAGCTCGACCGGGCGCTCGAGGTATACACCAAAGGCATGGAGCTGGGCGTGAACGACCTCGACTACCAATTGGCCGACCTCGAGGGCAGACGCGGCAACTACGAAGGCATGATCGATGCCTCGCTGCGTTTGATGCGCGCCAAGCCCCAGTACTTCAGAAACGTACAAAATTCCTTCAACCGCAACCTGCGTATCCAGGACAACCCCGACCTAGGGGATTTGCTGCGCACCAAGTTGTTGCGGGCCGCCCGCGAATACCCGGAGGACACCGCTCTTTCAGAGATGCTCGTGTGGTACTTCAACCAGGTCAACGATTTCGGCAACGCCTTTGTGCACGCCAAGTCCCTGGACCTTCGCTTTCGGGAATCCGGCGAACGCTTAATCGAGTTGGCCCAGACGGCCACGCGCAACGAAGACTACGCCACGGCCGCGCAATGCTATGCGTACATCGCCTCTAAGGGCCCCGAGAACGCGTATTTCTTCACGGCCCGCACCCAGGCGCTCAACATGCGCCTGCAGCCGCTGCTGAAGGCCACGCCTGTCGACCGGGAAGCCATTGCAGCGCTCGCTCAGGATTACGAATTCACCTTAAACGACTTGGGGCTCGCCAAGGAAACGGCGAAGATTGCCCAAGACTTGGCGCACATTCGCGCCTTTTACATGCAGCAGCCCAATGAGGCCATCGCCCTTCTCGAGGAAGTATTGGATGTGAAAGGACTCTACGAACGCACGGCAGCGCTGTGCAAATTGGAACTGGGCGACATCCTCGTCTTTCAAGATGAAATCTGGGATGCGTCACTTCTCTTCTCGCAGGTCGAACTCGATTACAAGGACGACGTCCTCGGGGCCGAGGCCAAATTCCGCAACGCACGCATCAGTTACTACACGGGCGACTTCGATTGGGCACAAACCCAACTCGACGCGCTGAAGGCTTCGACCTCCAAACTCATCTCCAACGACGCCATTGACCTGTCGTTGCTCATCACGGACAACTACGCACTCGACACAATCGTGGAGCCCATGTGGCTGTTCGCCCAGGCCGACCTGCTCGCCACCCAATACCGCTACAGGGAGGCGCGCTCAAAGCTCGATTCCATCGTCACCACGTGGCCGGGCCACGCCCTCACGGATGAGATCTTGATGGAACTGGCAACCATGTGCATTGAGCAGGGCCAATTGGATTCAGCAAAGCACTGGCTGCAAGAAGTGATCGACCTACATTTTGACGACATACTCGCCGATGATGCCATCTTCCAATTGGCGCTCATCCTCGATGATTCAGAAGGCGATTCAGAGGGTGCTACTGCCCTGTACGAGCAATTGCTGTTCGATTACCCCGGCAGCCTCCACGCCGTGGAAGCACGGCGCCG
>DJYV01000110.1 GCA_002448555.1 Flavobacteriales bacterium UBA6969 | reverse complement strand
TGCTCTAACCAACTGAGCTATGGAGGAATATTCGGACGGCAAAGATAATCCTTTCTTTTCGTTCGTGGACGAATTGCAAAGATTTTTTGCGTCTACAGCTTATACGGCGGCATCCGAAAGAATGTTACGCCGGACCGGTTGACTCGAAGAAGAACCGGTACCTTTGCGGCAGACTTCTGGAAATATGAGTTTAGTAACCGTTGGTACCGTGGCTTTTGATGCCATCCAAACCCCATTCGCTTCTTCAGGTAAAATCGTAGGTGGAGCCGCCTCCTACATCGGCCTCAGCGCGAGCCAATTCGCGAAGGAGCAGCACATCATCTCGGTCATCGGGGATGACTTTCCCCAGTCGTTCATCGCCGAACTCGAATCGCGCGCCGTCAACACAGAAGGCCTTGAACGCCGAAAAGGTGAGAAGAGCTTCTTCTGGGAAGGGAAGTACCACATGGACATGAATTCCCGAGACACTCTGACCACCGACTTGAACGTACTGGCGGATTTCAAGCCGGTTGTTCCGGAATCCGCAAAGCAGTCAGATTACGTCATGCTCGGGAACTTGGACCCCAACGTTCAAGCGAGCGTGTTGGACCAGATGGCCAAACGCCCCAAGCTCGTCGTGTTGGACACGATGAACTTTTGGATGGACATCGCGCTGGAGCCCCTTAAAGCGGTGTTGCAACGCATCGACGTGTTGACCATCAACGACGAGGAAGCGCGCCAGCTATCCGGCGAATACTCCTTGGTGAAGGCCGCCCAAAAAATCCTCACGATGGGCCCGTCCACCCTGGTCATCAAAAAAGGCGAGCACGGCGCGCTGCTGTTCAACCAAGACGAGGTTTTCTTCGCTCCAGCACTGCCGTTGGAGGAGGTACTAGACCCTACTGGTGCAGGCGACTCTTTTGCCGGGGGCTTCATTGGCTACTTGGCGCACACGGACGACACGTCGTTTGCGAACATGAAGCGCGCGGTGGTCTTGGGGTCAGCGCTGGCGTCATTTACGTGCGAGCAATTCGGCACCGAGCGTCTTTTGAGTTTGACCCAAGGGGAGCTGGACGAGCGCATTCAACGGTTCGTTGACCTCGTCGATTTCGACATTGTATTGAAGGGCTGATCCTCGGTTATTCGGGACGCTCAGGAGCGTATTCCGGGAGCCACTGCACCGGGTCGAGCGCGGAGCCATCCACCCACCATTCGAAGTGGGAGTGAGGACCCGTGGAATGTGTTCCTGTTCCACCTAACACCGCAATGGGATCACCGGCTTGAACCCGGTCGCCCGCCTCGACGAGCAAGCTTTGGTTGTGCTTGTACACGGAAATGCGGTTGCCGGGGTGCTGAATGTTGACCACGTAACCGCCGTCTGAAGTGTACGAGGCGAGCATCACCGTGCCATCGTCCACTGCGTGAATCACCGAACCAACCGGCGCAACAAAATCAACTCCGAAGTGCCCGATGGCCGGGTCGAACTCCGAGGAGATTTCACCTTGCAGCGGCGCGAATGGAATGCTCTTTGAAGCTCGCTCGCTGGATTGCGCGCGTTGCAGAGCGAACCGATCTTCATCTTCGACGCGCTCGCGCAGGGCCAAGTCTTCCTCGGTCAACCCCCAATCGTTTAACCCCTCTTCTGTGTCGGCCATGGCTGCGCTGTCCAAGACAGCAGGCCCTACTTCATCCGCCACCACCTTCCCCGTCAGCACCGTGCGCAGGTCGTTCATGTATCGCTCTTGAACAGCCAACGCGTTAAGCGCGCTATCCGTGCGCAATTCCGCATCGATGGCGCGCATGCGGCTGGCCTCGCTGACATACCCCGGCACGATGTATTCGCGCAACGGCGTCCATGCGATGATGAGATAAGTGAGCCCCGCAATGGTGACTAACAGCGTTCCGGATGTAGCGGCCAATCCCCACCGGTTGACCGTCATTTGCCACCGTTCCTTGTAGGATTGTTCCTCGTGCAGCACTAAGCGGTAGCGCTTGAACCAGAGTTCGCGAAAGTCGTTGAGTTGTGCCATAGCTGGGAACAAATATCGCGGAATACACAAAAAGGCGTCGTTTGGTCGCCGCGTTTGGAATAATTTAGCGGATTCTGCGTTGAGCACCTGTCCATGGGACCAAATAAGATGAGCAAACACGGGATGTTGGGATGGGGGATGGCTATCCTCCTCATGGTAACGGGATGTTCCACGACGCGGGACGGCTTCGCTTATCGGCTCTACCACAATACAAACGCTAAATACAACGGCTTCTTCTACGCAACCGAAGCAATGGAGGAAGCCGAGCAAGTGCTCTATGAAGGGTACGAGGAAAATTGGGATGAGATCCTCCCCATCTTCCGCCCGGTCGACGAGGCAACCGCTCAGCAAGTATACCCGCTGATGGAGCGTGCTATCGAGAAATGCACAAAGGTGGTCGACAAGCACACCATGTCGCCGTCGCGTCGACAGCAAAAAGACTTGAAGCGCCCGGAGCTGAACAAGTGGATCGACGACAACTACGATGTGATCGCCCGTGCCCATTTGATCAAGGGCGAAAAAGAAAAAGCCCTCGAGGTGTTCCAGTACCTCGTTCGGACGTTGGATTACCCCGACGCGCAAGCGTGGTCAAATGCTTGGATGGCGCGGACGTACATGGCTTTTGACGACCGAGTGCGGGCCAGCAACACCCTCATCAAAGCGGCGCAAACCAAGCGGGTGGACGACCCAGAGGTGATGGTGTATGTGCATGAGGTGTACGCGGCGTTTTACCTAATGTACGATGAGGTAGAGGCGGCCATCGAACAATTGGAAGAGGCGTTTGACTATGTGGAGAAGCGAAAAGACCACGCGCGCTTACTCTTCATCTTGGCCCAGTGCTACGAGGTAGCCGGACAATCCGAAAAAGCCATCGAGCGCTACAACGAGGTGGTGGATTTACGCACACCTTACGAGCTGGAGTTTTACGCTAAAATCAAGCAGGCCATGGCGTTCGACCGCCGTGAAACCGATAGCGAACCCATTATTGAGCTGTTGGAGGAGATGCTTGACGACGACAAGAATGACATCTACAGGGATCAAATTTTCTACGCGCTGGCCACGTTGGCGTTGGAAGAGCGTCGCCGGGAAGATGCGGTGGATTTGCTGAAGGAGTCCCTCTTGGTGAACGACGAGAATACTCGCCAACGCATGAAGAGCTACTTGATGCTCGGCGACCTCTACATGGAGGACCTAGACTACACCAATGCTCAAGCGTATTACGATAGCGCGCGAACCTTCATGGAAGATGAAAACGAACGCTTCGATGATGTGGACGCGATGGCAGACAACCTCACGGAACTGGTCACCAATTTGAACACCATCACTGAGCAAGACAGCCTCTTGGAGATCTGTGACCTGCCCGAGGATGAGCGCAACAATCGCATCGCGGAGATCATCGCTCAATTGGAAGAAGAGGAGGAAGCCCGCAAGCGAGCGGCAGAGGCAGCAGCGGAGGCGGAGCTGGCGAATGCTGGCGACCAAGGTGCGGGCATGTTCTGGCCGTACAACGCCCAACTCAAGGTGGCGGGACGCCGAAACTTCCGCGATTATTGGGGCGACCGACCACTGGAAGATAACTGGCGGCGTGCGATGAAGATGGACGTGGCCTTCTCGAATGAAGTGGGGGTCGGGGAAGATGAAGCTGGGGCTATTGAATCAGTAGAGGACGGCTTGGTCCCAGGCGAGATTCCAAGTTTTGATGAGCTCATGGCGGGGCTGCCGTGCGACAGCGCCGAGCGAGAAAACGCCGTGGCGATGATCGCAGAAGCGTATTACAACGCGGGGTTGGTGTACAAGGAAAAGCTTACCGACCTGGAGAACGCCATCGACACATGGACGGAACTGACCGAGCGCATGGACGAAAGCGAATTCCATCCGACGACCTACTACCAGCTGTACCGGACCTACCTGCAGCGCGAGGTAGAGGAGAACTACCAAAGCCCTTTCTGTGCCACGTGCAACTCGGAGTACTGGAGCGCCCAAGTGATGGAGCGTTATCCCGATTCGGAGTGGGCCATCTTGATTGAAAACCCGGACTTCGCGGACCAAGAAGAGGTGCGCCGAGAGGAAGAGCGGTTGGCATACGAGGAGTTGCTGCAACGGTATTATGCAAAAGCGTACCAAGAGGTGTTGCTGGCTGCCGATGAAATCATCAATTACCACCCCACGAACAATTACGTCTGCAAGTACCGATTGCTGCGTGCGCAGAGCATTGGTGGACTCAGCGCACGGACCGGCGGGGATCGGCGGGCATATTTTGAATCGCTGCAGTTGATCCTTAGGGACTGCCCGGACACGGAAGAGGCGGAATTTGCCCAAGCGCTACTGACAGCGCTGAACGGCAGCGCGCGCGACGCTGAGCAAGCCGAAGAAACCGAAGAGGAAGAAGAAGAGGTGGTGGTATGGGAGCACAAACCTTACCTCACGCATTACTTCGGTATGCTGGTGCCAGTGGGCCGGGGCAATGTCGAGGAATTGCGAGCAACCATAGCAGACTTCAATACCGAATTTTTCGCTTCCAATGAATTGCGCGTGACTGCAAACTTGATCAACCGAAACTTCCAGATTGTTCTTGTCAAAGATTTCAAGCGGCAGGACTACAGCCTGGATTACTACGAGGTGTTCACCAACAACACCGACCAGCTCGGCACCATCAACACTTCTGGGTACGCCGTGTTTACCATTTCGACCGAGAACTACATCGAGCTCTTCAAAAACAAGGAGACGGATAGCTACCAACGCTGGTTCGAAAAGGTGTACCTCGAAGGAGGTGAGTGACCCTTAGTGCGTTAGCGGGTTTCGAATTACCTTTGCGCAATGCTTGGAACTACCAAAAAGTCAATGAAACCAGAAACGTCATCGGATAACGCGGTCAACCGAATCGCGAAAGGCACCACCTTCGAGGGGGTGCTCCGCAGTGAAAACAACGTCCGCATCGACGGAACGTTCGAAGGAGAACTTGTTACCAAGGGCCGTTTGGTCATCGGAAACTCAGGTCGAATCAAAGGCTCTGTGTCATGCGCTCACTGCGAGACAGAGGGGGAAATGGAAGGAAACATCCTCGTCCAGGAACTCTTCGTTTTGAAAGCTTCAGCCAAGGTTCACGGCGACATCCAGTACGGACAGCTTTCGGTTGAAAATGGCGCGCAAGCCACCGGCAACCTGCACCTGACTTCCAAAGTGAAAGACATCAAAGACGCTGGCCGTGATAAGCAACCCTTGGCTCAGAAGGCAAACGCCCAGCAGCCAGCCGCGGTGTAACCCCGCAGCTTTTGGCACCTCAAACCCCCAAGCGGCCCTCAAAATCCGGTTCTTTCTTGCGGTTTTCCGGCATGGCATTCACCATGGCGGGATCCATTGGTGTGGCCGTTTGGCTGGGGCGCAAATGGGACCTGAGCACCGGTCACGAGTTCCCCCTCGGAACCCTCCTTGGAGGAGTTTTTGGAACAGCCGCTGCCATTTGGATGGTAATCAAAGAGCTGTCGAAATAACCGAATCCACATGCGCTTTTCGATGAAATTGACCGTGGCCAACGCCGTGATGCTGGGAGCGGGGATGATCATTCCCCCGTTTGCACCCTTTGCCTCGACGTGGGTATGGTTGGCTGTTGTGTGTTGGTATTTTGGATTGACGCTGCTGTTGAACCGTTGGATCCAATCAGCTATGCGCCGGTCTTCGATGCAGTTCATCACGGCTGTGAATGGCTCGACGGCCGTCAAGATGTTTTCAAGCCTCGCACTCGTCACGGCCTACCTCGTTTTGGTGGGCGGAACGTACCGGGTGCATTTCGTCTTGGGGTTGTTTGTGGTGTTCGCTGTGAACACGGTTTTGCTCGTTGTTGAATCGCAAAATCACGCACCTCGCGACCCGAATTGAAGATTTCCACTTCTGCAGCTAAAGAAATTCGCAAAACTTCGATGCTGCCTGTGTCCTGTGAGTTACTTTTGCGCCGAATTCAGCCCTATCGCCAACAATGACTCGCTTTTTTAGTTCATTCAAGGCCCTGCTTGCCGCCTTGCTTCTCCTTTCTGGAACAGCGCTCTTGGCTCAAGACCACGGCCATGCTGATGAGCACGACGCACACGCTGAGCATGCCGAGCACGATGCCCACGCTCACAGCGCTGAACATTGCGATGCGGATACCGACCACAGCCACGAGGGCGATCACAACGGGGAAGCGCACGACCACGAATCACACGCGGATTACGCGCACGGCGACCACACCCACGATGAAGAGTTTGTAGCGGGCACGTTCATCATCCACCACATTGCAGACGCGCATGAAATCCACCTCTTCGGTGATGTCCATATTCCACTGCCGGTCATTCTTTACATCGAGGGCCAGGGAGTGAAGGTCTTCATGAGCAGCGCATTCGAAGGCCACGGTCACGGCAACAAGACATGTGAATTGGACGGCATCGCCTACACCATGCATGCTGAAGACGGTACGACTGGGGACGGCACTCCTGTCGTTTCAGGCCAAATCACGGCCGCTGCAGATGGCTCCGCCCTCACGGTTTACGATTTCTCCATTACCAAATCGGTATTTGGGATGCTGCTCATCCTTGCGGCGATGGTGTGGATGTTCTTGAGCATCGCTGGTTATTACAAGAAGAATCCAGGTCAAGCACCGAAGGGAATGGCCAACGCGCTGGAGCCGCTGATTATTTTCGTTCGGGACGAGATTGCCAAGCCCTCAATTGGAGACAAGGCTGATAAGTTTATGCCGTTCCTACTGACGGTTTTCTTCTTCATTTTCTTTTGCAACCTCCTGGGATTGGTTCCTTTCTTGGGCGGGTTCAACATTACGGGGACGATTGGTGTAACGGTCGTCTTGGCGACGCTGGTCTTCTTTTTGACCAACCTGAACGGAAACAAGCATTACTGGGGCCACATCTTCTGGCCTCACGGTGTACCGCTCCCTGTGAAATTTATTTTGGTGCCGATCGAGGTGTTCAGCATCATCATGAAGCCTGCGGTATTGATGATTCGTTTGACGGCGAACATCAGCGCGGGACACATCATCATCCTCGCGTTTACGAGCTTGATTTTCATTTTCGGTGACGGCGGTCAAGCCATCGGAGCCGGATCAGGCATGGGGCTTTTCTCCACTGCCTTCATGATTTTTATGTACTTCTTGGAGTTGTTGGTGGCTTTCTTGCAAGCCTTTGTATTCACCTTGCTCGCCGCAATTTATTTCGGCGACGCCACCCACGACCCCGCACACCACTGAATTAAAATCCATCCACAATAAAAACCAACATTATGGAATTGTTGAGCATTCTTTTTGAAATCGGAGTAGGTCAAGGCCTCGCAGGTCTTGGCGCAGGTGCAGCAGCGATTGGCGCTGGTATCGGTGTAGGCCGCATTGGCGGATCTGCATTGGAAGCAATGGCACGTCAGCCAGAAGCAACCAGCGACTTGCGTTCTAATATGATCGTTGCCGCGGCACTTGTTGAGGGTGTTGCTCTTTTCGGCATCATCATCTGCTTGCTCGTAGCCCTCGGATAATAAACGATGGGAGCGCTACTTACACCGGCCCTCGGGACCGTCGTTTGGGCATCCATTGCATTCCTTGTGGTGCTTTTCGTACTCCGCCGTTTTGCGTGGGGTCCGATTCTGTCTGCGCTGAACGAGCGTGAAGAATCCATTGCGGGCGCCTTGAACGAGGCGGAAAAGGTCCGCAAGGAAATGGAAGAGCTGGCCGCGAGCAATGAAAACCAATTGAAGGAAGCCCGCGCGGAACGTGACCGCATGTTGCGCGAAGCCCGCGAGATGGCCGACCAATTGGTAGCCGATGCCAAAAACACAGCGCGCGAAGCAGCCGACAAGGAAGTAGCTGCCGCCAAAGACGCCATCGCGATTGAGCGCAAAGCCGCCGTTGCGGAATTGAAGGCGGAGGTAGGCAACCTTTCCTTGGAAATTGCAGAGCGTTTGCTGCGAGAAAAGTTGGAGTCAAACGACGAGCAGAAAGCCCTCGTCAACCGACTCATTGATGAATCTCCATTGAATTAATCTATGGCCACTCCACGCGCAGCCATACGATACGCCAAATCCCTCTTCAGCCTTGCGGAAGAAAAAGGGGCGATTGACAACATGGAAAAGGACATTCGGTTGTTGAACGATGCCGTTCAAGGATCCGATGACCTGGAACTCCTGTTGAAGAGCCCTGTCATCAAGGCCGACGCCAAGGAAAGTATCCTGGTGAAAATCTTCGAGGGCAAGATCGAATCGCTCACGTTGGAGTTCATCAAGATTTTGGTGCGCAAGGGACGAGAGTCCATTTTGCCCGCCATTGTTGATGAGGCGCTGAACTTGGTTCGCCAGCAACGCAACGTGCGTGTGGCGGAAGTGAAGACAGCGGTGCTTATGGACGACGAGCTGCGCAGCCGTGTGAGCGCAGCTTTGAAGAACCTTCACGACGGAGAAGTTGAATTGAAGGAAACCGTAGCGCCTGAGTTGCTCGGTGGTTTTCAATTGCTCATGGATAACCGCATGATTGATGCCAGCATCAAGCGCGAGTTGGAGCTCCTTCGCCGTCAAATCTCAGATCACGATTACGAACCGGAATTTTAATCCGGACACCAAAACCGAACACCAGCCGAAATCATGGCAGAAATCAATCCAGCAGAAGTCTCTTCCATTCTACGTGAACAGCTCGCAGGCGTCAAGTCAGCCGCTGAACTGGAGGAAGTAGGAACAGTCCTTCAAGTCGGGGATGGCATTGCGCGCATCTACGGTTTGACCAATGTGGAATCCGGCGAATTGATCGAATTCGAAAACGGTGCCCGCGGCATCGCGTTGAACCTCGAGGAGGACAACGTGGGCGCGGTATTGTTGGACCCTTCAGGTGACCTCAAAGAAGGCTCATCCGTCAAGCGTACAGGACGCATTGCATCGGTTCGCGCCGGCGAGGGCATGTTGGGCCGCGTGGTCAACACCCTCGGTGAGCCCATCGATGGTAAGGGACCTATCCAAGGCGATTTGTACGAGATGCCGATTGAGCGCAAGGCGCCCGGTGTAATTTACCGTCAGCCAGTAAGCGAGCCATTGCAGACAGGCATCAAGGCCATCGACGCAATGATTCCAATCGGCCGTGGCCAGCGTGAGTTGATTATTGGTGACCGCCAGACAGGTAAGACAACCGTTGCGATTGACACCATCATCAACCAGCGCGAATTCTACGAGGCGGGCGAACCGGTATTCTGTATCTACGTTGCTGTAGGCCAGAAGGGTTCGACGGTTGCAGGTATCGTGAAAACCTTGGAAGAAAATGGCGCGTTACCTTACACCGTTGTGGTAGCGGCGACCGCATCAGACCCTGCACCACTTCAGTTCTACGCACCGTTCACGGGTGCGGCGATTGGTGAATTCTTCCGCGACACAGGCCGTGCAGCATTGGTGATCTACGATGACTTGTCAAAGCAAGCTGTTGCGTACCGTGAGGTATCCCTGTTGTTGCGTCGTCCTCCAGGACGTGAGGCCTACCCCGGTGACGT
>DJYV01000065.1 GCA_002448555.1 Flavobacteriales bacterium UBA6969 | reverse complement strand
GGTTGTGGCTCGTCATTGTCCCCATCTGGATTGTGCAGATCATCGCGTCGAAATGGTGGATGGACCGCTACGCTTTCGGCCCGGTCGAGTGGGCATGGCGATCGCTCACCCATTGGCGCATACAGCCGATGAAGGCAAGGGGTTGAGCTCAAATTCTGTGCTACAACGGAACGCTGCGTTCCACGGGCCACTCATCTTGGAAGCCCAATTGCCAGTTTTCGTGGAGCCGATCTAACGGCACAAGGCAAGCGTCCAATTCTTGTCGGATTTGGGCCTCGTCTAAGTTTTGCCCGATGATGACGATTTCGGTCTTTCGATCTCCAAACGTAGGGTCCCAAGCAGCTTCGATTTCATCTTGATTTTCTATGAAGGAAAGAAATTGGATGCGCTTGGAGAACGGCATGCTGCACCACCAGACACCGGCACTGTCCGTTCGGATTGAGCCGCCCGCCTGTCCCCAAATCAATGCCTGATCCGGTCGGGATGCAATCCAGAATAAGCCTTTGCTGCGAATGATATTGGGCGGGAAGCGAGTTTGGAAATAATGCCAGAATCGTTCGGGGTCAAACGGCAAGGTGCTTCTGTAAACGAACGATCCGATGCCGTATTCCTCAGTTTCAGGTGTGTGTTCGTCCTTGTTCAATTCTTCAATCCACCCGGCACTGGCTTCGGCTTCTTCAAAATCAAAAAGCCCTGTATTGAGAATGCGCTTGGGATCGACTTTGCTGAAGTTGGTCTCCACCAAGTCGGCGCCGGGATTGAGTTTTTTGAGTGTGCTTTTTAAGATGCCCAGGTGTTCTTCGGATACCGCATCCACCTTGTTGAGTACGATGACGTTGGCGAATTCGACTTGATCGGTGAGCAGATTCACGATGGTTCGATCGTCTCCGTCAATGTCGGTCAGATCGCGGTCGATCAAGGTCTCAGGGCTTCCAAAATCGCGGAAGAAATTGGTGGCGTCCACCACCGTGACCATGGTATCGACGTAGCTGAAACGGCTGAGATCGATGCCGTTGTCTTCGTCCACGAAAGAGAAGGTTTGCGCGACCGGGATAGGTTCGCTGATGCCTGTGCTTTCGATGAGCAAGTAATCGAATCGCTTTTCAAGGGCAAGCCGTTCGACTTCTTCCATCAAATCCTCGCGAAGGGTGCAACATATGCAACCGTTGCTCATTTCGACGAGCTTTTCCTCGGTACGGGACAAGGTGTTTTCACTGGCCACAAGGTTCGCATCGACATTGACCTCACTCATGTCATTCACGATGACAGCGACCTTGAGGTTTTGCTTGTTGTGAAGGATGTGGTTCAATAATGTGGTCTTTCCGGCTCCCAAGAAGCCGGAAAGTACAGTAACCGGAAGTTTCGTGTTAGCCACCATGTACTGAGCATTCAGGCGTGCCGCATTGGCAGTATTTCATGTTGTAGACGTGCAGGCCAATCAGCGCCGAAGCGGCCGTGTATTTGGCTGCAGGGAAGAATAGTTCAGGTGCGAAGGCTTCCATCAATACCGACCAGGCCAATACGCCCCAGGTCGCCCACAAACTTCGCCAAACCCAAGTTTTGGAACTGGTTTGCATAGAACGAAAAATGGCCAGCCCGGAAACTATCAAGAAGACGAAGTCAACAGCTCGCCACCACGTGGGTGCGCCGCTGCAGCAAGCGCTCGAACACGCTTGCGCTACAAACAAAAAAGGCGTGGCCAAGCAGTGAATCATACACAGAAAGCTGGCTGCCGCTCCAACTGAATCCGATTTGAGGGAAAAAGATGCCATGGAATTGGAATGAGGTGCGAAATTAGCGTAAAATCGTATTATTGCAACACAGTCGCATTAGTTGGTGATCATGGGCGTACACCGCAAAACACGAAACCTCGAATTGGTGCTCGATGCATTCCGCAACGCGCAGGAGGCGCTGTCTGTCCAGCTTGTGATGGAGCGCTTGCCAGCTGATGTGAACCGATCCACGGTATACCGGTTGCTCGATCGGCTCGAAGACGATGGCGTGGTGCACTCGTTCCTTGCTTCCGAGAACATCAAGTTTTACGCGCTGTGCGAGGAATGCACCCAATCTGGCCACGTCCATAGACACGCTCACTTCCAATGCACTTCATGCAGTCAAGTCGTGTGCTTGGAGCAGCAGGTGGCTGTGCCAATCCTGAATCAATACCGGGTAGATGAGGCCCAAGTGCTGCTCAAGGGGCAGTGCGCGACGTGCATGCGGTGACGAGGTAGAAAAATGGGTCGCGCGTTGAAACAAGGCGTGTTTAGTCGTTACTTTCGAAAAAAAAGATGAAAGATATACTCGTTGTTGGAATGCTTAAAGAGGGACAGTTCTCAAAATTCATGAGTTTCATGCAGTCTGACGAAGGAATTGCTGAACGGAAGAAAATTGCAGACTTAAGCAAGACCATTGGAACGGTTGCGCCAGACCAGCGTAAAGTCATGTTCAAAATCGCGGTCCACGATATGGATGCGTTGCATGCATTTTTGAATGGTTCGAACCAAGTGTCAAAGCCTGTGTTTGATGCTGTGATGGAGGGTTACGAAATCTATGAGCTCAATCAGGTTTGAGATCTGATTGAGAGTCGGCAACAAAGAAGGCGAGCTTAGCTCGCTTTTTTTCTGTCCATTAAAACCTGTGGTCCAGCCGCTTGATGTCACCATTACGTAAATATATTGTGACTGGCATCACAAATTGAACTCGATGCCCTATCATCGCGATATATTTTTTTGCTATGAGACACATCATTCAACTCTGTTTATTGGTCGTTATGGGCCTGAACGTAAATGCCCAAACCTGGGTGAATTTTGACTTTACCGTCCCAATGGATAAGGCTGAGGCTTTCAATACAAATTGGGCGGAATTCATGAACACTGAGACCGGAAAGGCGCTCCCCATGTGTTTCATGAGCCAACATGAAATGGGGGCAGCAACGCACAATACGTCCATTTCCTTTGTTTCGGACGATGTAAATGATATGGCGCCGCTGTTTGATTATCAGGCGATTTTTCAGAATCCTGATTGGATGAAAATGTGGGCATGGTTTGGCATGAATGTCGAGCCCACCCGCCAGCAAACAGGCGTTCGCTTAATGGGTTCAACGGAGAAAGAAGGAAACTTCTACCAGGCGTTTTGGGGCATTGAAGTTGCTGATCCAATGGCCATGGCCGCGGCTTTTGACCAACTCATCAAAGACAGCCAAGCCGACCTCGATCAGTACAATGTCGAGATTGCGTTGCACCAAGCGATGGCGGGTCAAGATGGCGCAATTTCGCACTACATCTCGGCTAATTTTAAGGATTATGTGACCTTCATGACGGCGTCGCAAGCCATGTACCAATCGGAAGGCTTTGGCAAGTTTGCACAAGCCACTGCGGCCAACAGAAATCCTTTGACGTGGACCCGAACGGTGATGGGAGCCTTCAACGTGCCAGAATAATTTTTTTCTCGAGCATTCGCTTATTCACAATTCTAAAAGCCCGGCCAAACGCCGGGCTTTTTTTTGGTCGGTACAATTCTCTCTTTACCCCGTCCTGACCATCTTTCCATATATTTTGGGATTCACCTGATGTTTTCATCCCCAAACACTTCCCACGCTATGAAATGGTTCCACGTTGTTTTTTGCTGTATTTCACTCCAATCCTATGCGCAATGTGAGTTCACGTAGGTGAACATTCAAACGTCCACCACCCAATGGGGGAACGCCTTAGAGCAAATCGTATGCTGTTGTAGTTTTCATGATGAGCATTTCAAATGTTAGAAATTAACCAACTAAACCCCGCAATGACATGAAACGGATCTCCGCCATTTTTTTCATTCTTGTCTGTCAATCCGCCTACGGTCAAACCTACTCGAGCGGCGACATACAGGGGTATTTTGATTCCAATTTTGGGGTTACTTGGTTGCCTGATTTGGGTGGCTTTTTACCCGGGTGCTCCTTTCTTGGTGGGGTACGTACTTTCAGAGATGAGCGTAATTTCTTTGAGGCTGAGGCTGGAATCGCCGTCACATTAGCCACAGCCAAAGTAGGGTTCGGAAAAGTAAACCCGAGTACCGGTAGCACGACTTCTTTCGGAATTCGACTTTGGCCGATGCACCTTTATATACAGAAATCCTTTCCCACCAATAGATGTGAGCGGGACCTTCCTAAGCGTAAGATGATAAAGCGCTTAGAACGGCAAGGAAAAGCACGTCAAAATTTGCTTTGCAGCGATTGGTACTGGACGATTGAAGCAGGAACTGGGTCGGAGTTAAGTGCTTATTCGGCCGTAATCGTCACATTTGGCCATCGTATTTTCTTTGACTGAGAGGAGCGGACTGTCCTCAGCTCGAACTTTATAAAGTCATTGGGGGCGGCCACGACTGGCCCGGGGCGTGGGGCAACATGGACATCGATGCGAGCCTGGTGGCGTGGGAGTTTTTTGAAAGCACGTGCAACACCAACTTGCCGTTGAGCATCGAGCCCGCACTGCCATCGGCTCAATCAACGGTGCAAGGCACGTGGGACATGCTGGGGCGTCCTTGTCCAGCCAATGCGGCCGGACAATTCGTGATTGAGCGGCTCTCCAACGGCCAGATGCGCAAGGTTTTCCGGGCGGTGGAGTGAAGGTCTGCTGCTGTCACAACGTCATCTGCATGCGGATGTCCGCTCGGTCGTACACGCAGTCGACGGAGACAGGCAAGGGCTCGAAACCGTACGTTTCATAGAGGTGGATTGCGGGTTTTAGGGATGTGTGAGAGTAGAGCTCCAGCGTGTGCACCTCTCGCTGGCGGCAAACGCGCAGGATGAATTCCATCATTTGGTGACCATACCCCCTGCCGCGGTGCTCCTCATCAACGGCCATTTTGTTCAATTCCACCTTGCCTTCGCCCTGAGGCGTCAGAGCAAACGTCGCAACGGCTTCACCCTTCAACAGACCAACATAGATGGCCCCGCCGGGCTCGATCACCATTTTTTCAGGATCGGAAAGCACCTCGATGTCGAAAGGCTCGAGCAGGAAGTAAGCATTCAGCCACGCCGCATTCAGGTCAAAAAAGGCCTTTCGGTACGCGGGTGTGTACGGGACAAAAGTCAGGCCTTGCTGTTCTTCGTTCATGGGTTATGCCAACGCGTTCTGAGTTGAAATTTCGACATGAAAAATAATTAACATTCCATTCATAATCAATTGACTCAATGGTTGCTAATTCGTTCTTTTCATCCATAAATCTAACCCCATGAATAAACTTTTTTTCACCCTTTCGCTTTGTGCCGTGGCCATGTTGTTTGGCTGCACGGCTCCTGAAGATTCTGCGGCCACAGCACAATCCGTCGTTTCGACTGATGATGAGCGATCCGCTCAAATTGAGCTGCTCTTTGACAAGTACGTCCTCAACGAGTGGGACGTTATGGACATGTACGCCGAAAATGTGCTGTGCAAAATCAATAACCTGGAATTTTCAGGCCGTGACAACCTGATGGGTGGTTTTAAGATGCACCACGATGCCTTGTACAGTGAAATTGCCATTGATGATGCCACCATCCAAACCGAGTACTGGAGCGATGGGTCGGTTTGGTCACGTGCCTGGTTCACCTGGACGGGCAACGGCCAAACAACCGGTGAGAGTTACTCCAATCGGGGACACTTCAGCTACAAGTGGCAAGACGGTGTCATCGCAGAGTTGCACGGATATTGGAGTGAGGATGCCGAAAATGCTGAAGCCGCTGCCTATGCAGCTGCCAATGCATCCGAGTGACAAGCTGCGCAAGCTTCTTTATTGCATTGCGCTTTTTCTGCGCAAGAGCCCTGGAGTAATCCAGGGCTTTTTTGTCGGCCGTTCACATCTCCAAAGGATGTACTTTGACCAACAACTTTAATTGAATGAGGATTCAACTGACATTGATCGTTTGGTTTTTCGGGATTACCACCAGCAGCTTTGCTCAAGATGAGCATGAAACAAATGGCGTCCTCATACGCTATTTCGAGCGCGTCTTTGGTCAAGCAGAGGATTCGACTGCGGCGAAGTTTATTAATTATCCCACCCTTGCATATGCGCCGGAGACCAGTTGGGAGTTTGGCGTTTCGAGCCTGTTTGTGTATTCAGCGAATCGGGATTTGAAAAACCGTTTGAGCGAGGTCAAGTCGTTCGCCTTTTTGACCTTAGAGAATCAATACGGTCTGTGGCTGGACCATTCGTTGTATAGCGACGAGGATACGTGGTTTTTTTATGGGAAGGCACGACACCAAAGTTTCCCGCTTTTTTACCATGGCATCGGCAGAAATAGCCCAGCAGAAGTTCAAAGCGTAATCGATGGAGAGTATCTCTTGATCCGTGAGAGGATCATGCGGGAAACATGGCCGTCCTTGTATTGTGGACTCGAACTGGATTACCAAGGGTTAACAGGTATCGAATACCTGAATTCAGCCGAAGATTTTACTGTGCCCGATGTCGGAAGCATGGGATCGAGAAACATGGGATTGGGATTGGGGGTGATTTACAACAACATCCACAATGCCATGAATCCAAGAAAAGGGGTCTACAGCGAATGGGGATTTTTGAATTACCATTCACTCGATGGGCGTGACTTCAACTTTATCTCTTACATCGCAGATACGCGTGTATACCTTCCGCTTCTAAAGAACACGATTTTGGCCATTCAAGGATACAGTCAATTGACAACAGGTAATCCGCCCTTTAACATGCTGGCACTCATGGGAGGGGAAAGCCTGATGCGTGGTTATTACCTTGGAAGATTCCGAGACAAAAACCTCATCGCGGGTCAGGTTGAATACCGTATTTTGCCTTTTTCTTTTTCCAAGCGGGTGGGCGCCAGTGTCTTCATGTCGATTGGCCAGGTATTTGGAGATGATCGCTCGTTTAAATGGGGTCAGTTTTTGCCGGCTGGAGGGGCGGGGCTTCGTTTCTTGATCTTCCCAGAAAAGGATATTTACACCCGACTGGACATGGCCTTTACAGCAGAAGGTAGCGGCATATATTTCTTCATTGGTGAGGCATTCTGAGTCTAAATATTGCTGAGTTGTTCTCAAGTTAGTGATGGTTTGGTAGTTGCAGCGTTGAAGACCTCTTCAAGCTTCCTTAACGCACCTGCGGTGTCTAGCGGCATTCATTAGCGTATATTTCATTCATGGTTCGTTTTGCAGTCTTACTATTTGTTCTCGGCTTGAGTCAAGCAGTCCGCTCGCAATCTTGGAAAGGGGTCGATACATCATTTTTGCCCGAAATGCTGTATGATGGAGTGCTCTATCGAGATCAGGAAGGGGCTGAAATTGAATCGCCGCGTCAATGGATGGCTGAGCAGGGGGTGGATTTGGTTCGGTTGCGTGTTTGGAACAACCCAAGTCCGGGCCTTCGAAGCTCCTGGCTGGAGGTACTTTCAGAAGCGAAACGGTGGGATTCGTTGGGCGTTAGCCTCATGATTGATTATCATTTCAGCGACACGTGGGCCGATCCGGCTCATCAAGAACCCCCCGCAGCCTGGAGCAGTGGCTCGTTTGAAGAAGTTCAGGCTTCCATGCTCTGTTGGTTGGAGTGCACGTTGAAGGCGATGGAAGTAAATGGAATTGAACCGGCACTGATCCAACTCGGAAATGAGATCGACCCTGGAATGATGTTACCGCACGGAGTGATCAGCGATGGATTCGGACCGCTCGCGGAGTTGTTAGAATCCGGTCACAGTGCGGTCGAGGATGTATTCCCAAATTGTCCAGTGGCCGTTCACGTTTCGAACCTGGAGATGGCACCGTGGTTTTTTGGGGAGTTGGCGGAAGCCGGCTACGTGCCCGATGTTGCCGCCGTGAGCCAATACAGCAAATGGCACCTCCAGGACATCGATGCCATTGCCGATGCGGTTGTTGAGTTGCATGAAACGGCGGGCATTCCCGTTTTCATTGCAGAGACCGCATACGCGTGGACAACTGATTGGGCGGATTGGACGGACAACCTGTGGTGGTTCGGTGATGAGACACCTGGGTATCCGTTTACGCCTGAGGGCCAGGGAGCTTATTTCGATGCCTTGCAAGCAGCCTTGGATCAATTGGAGCCGGGTGTTTGCATGGGCTGGTGCTATTGGGCGCCTGATTGGGTGGCTTCGCAGGGGGAGACAAGTTCCGAGGGAAGTCATTGGGAAAATGCGGCCCTCTTTGATTTTGATTGGCAGGCACTTCCAACTTGGGATGTCTTTGGCGGCCCCTAATTTTTTCAATACAGATGCACGATGGGCGCGATTAAGTTCGGTGCATGTGCACGTTTTCGATTAGCTTGACCTGATGCGCTTCTTCATGATCACGCTCTGCTTGTTAATGTACTTTTCAAGTTGGGGACAAGGCTCCGCAAGTCCGGCCGGCGTTATGACGGTCCAGCAAGGCGTGTGGAAACGTGGAATCAGGGTGGTCCTTGATGGGTACGTGTATGGACCTGCTGCAGCGGCACGCTTATGCAGTGCATGCCCTCAAGCTCGAGATCACTTTCTTTCTGCCAGGCGCAAGCGAATCTGGAGCTGGGGTTTGGCCAATATTGGAATCGTTCAATCCGTCACAGGAGCGGTTCAGCTCGAAAATGAGCATGCCGTTGGCGCCTTTAATGCGGCCGTGGGCGGATTTTGGATGACCCTCGGAGCAGCGCGGGACAGGGCCTCACGCAGCGAGGTGAAAAGTGCCGTGGAGGCTTACAACCGCTGCCAATTCTTCGAGCGATGATTCAGCCGAGAAGTTAAAATATGAAGGCGGAAGCAACCATATACAGATAACAGCGTTTGTAAGCCATGAATGTTATGGAGAATGTGTTGCGCAGTGTTTTGCTATGGATGTTTGTCGCAAACTCAACGTGGCATGTGATCGCCCAAACGGAAGGAAACGGGAAGGGTTCAACAACGGCGTTCAAGTGGAATGCGACCGATGCATTGGTCGGGCGATGGGCCTTCGGCTTTGAGCACTCTGTAGGTGCAAACTTCGCCCTAGGCCTAGAATTGGATTTCACCCATCGCGAGCGATTCATGGAATTCAATAGTGGACCCCAACCATGGTACCCGGAAGAGCGTGCCATAAAGCGAGGGCTGATCACTGAACCTTACATGCGCTGGTACCCGCATGCCTATGCGCGCTGCCAAGGTGTTTACACAGCAGCTGCGGGTTTTTTGGGCTTTGCTCGGTACCAATTCGTTGAGCCCAACACGTTCGGTGATCCCAGTTGGTCGGCTTTCGGTGGGTCTTTGCAAGTTGGATACCAGCGATTGCTCGGTTGCTGGGTCGTTGATGGATACCTTGGTGGAACGTGGGCCAACGATGATTATTCGGGCGCCTACATAGAGTCCACCGCACTTTTCCCACCGCCCTCTGGATGGCGCGTCTCTGCCGGATTGCGGCTGGGCCTTATGCGCCAAAGGTGAGGGGCTCGCCTTACTGAACTATGAAAATGCGCGTTTCGCCATTGAGGTGAATCCAATAACGGCCCGATTCAAGGCCTTGGAGGCTGATGGCCGTGCGCGGGGATGCGACTGTGCCCTCGAGGCAACGAACGCCAGCGGAATTGAAGATGTAGAAAGGCGCGGATGAGGTGATGTGCTCCCCCAGGACTGTCAATTGGGATGAGGCCGGATTCGGGGCGAGGGTCCATGAGGCGACCTCTGCATTATCCAAGGCAAGTGATCCGCAGGAGATGCGGCCGTTCATGTCAAATTCTTTCAGGTGGTCCCAAATCACCTCATGGCTGATGATGTCCATGTTGCCCCACGCTCCCGGCCAGTCGTGATCACCGCCCAAGACTTTGTAATGTGTCAGCTCTCGGCACCCATCGGCATCGGACCATTGGTAGCGTTCCACGGTGCTGCCGTCCGAGGTGTTCAGGTCTGGCAGCTCAACTATGTCAGCGTCGGGGAGCAGTTCGTTTTCATCGATCCACAAAGCGTTCCCTTCGTCGCTGCTGTAGTAATATAACGTGCCATTGTAAACGACGCCATCGTAATTCGAGTTGAAGTCGTTCGTACCCAAGATGGTGACAACGGGTGTGGGGTGGGTCGTTTCGCAATTGGCATAGGACTCGGCGTACATGGTGCGCGCGACGGCCCCTACACCGGTGATGTGGTCGTTTAAGCGGCAGGCGAGGTCGTACACAAATCCGCCGCCATTGGAATACCCCATTGCGTAAACGCGGCTGAGGTCCACACCATGTAGCGCATGCATCTCGTCAATCAAGGCTGCAACAAAATCGATGTCGCTGTGCGGATTCGGGACCGTGAACGGCAAATCACCGCTGGTGACGACTTGCCAATTGGTGGAACCGCCATCGTTGGGGTCGGGTAACGCCTGGGGGTACAGGAGGATGAAGCGCTCTTCGTCAGCGGTATCCCGCAAATCTCCGATGGCCAGCTGATCCTCTGCCACTCCTGCGCCTCCGTGAAAACACAGCACCAGAGGCACCTGCTCTGAAGCGTCAAAATCCACGGGGACGTACTTCAGATACGTGCGCGTCTGTCCGTCTATGGTGAGGGCTTCGGTGCTGAGCTGCGCAGAGAGCGCGGAAGCAAAAAAGACACCGATCAGGAGCAGGCTCGTTCGGGCTTCAATCAGGACGGGTAGGGAGGTCTTCTGGATCATCAATAAGGGAGTATTCGTCAATGACCGAAGTTAGGGCGTCTATTGGTGAATGCAATAGGCGGAACTTCATCATCTGCCTAGGCCTGTGGTCTGCGGAGCTGATTGGCTCGATTCGAAAGCGAATTTTGATAATCATAACAAAACAGACGCACAGGGGTAAAGCACAGGATAAACCTGCTGTGCATATTCGTGCATGACCCTCACCCCATCTACTCACTCTAGACGCCCGGTTGAAGTGGCAGTCATTTCCGACCTCCACTTGGGCATGCGCGGTTGCCGGCCGCTCGAAATTTTGCAGTACCTGCGCTCCATCGATCCGGAGGTATTGATTTTGAATGGCGATATCATCGATGTGTGGCAATTCAAAAAAAAATACTTCCCACCCGCGCACATGCAAGTTTTGCGCGAATTGCTCAATATGATTGCACGCAAGAAGACCGTGTATTACATCACGGGGAACCATGATGAAGTCTTTCGTCAATTCGTAGGGTTTGAAACAGGGAATTTTAAAATCCTGAACAAGCTCGTCCTCCAACTCGACGGCAAGAAGGCGTGGTTTTTTCACGGCGATGTATTCGATGTGACCATGCAGCACGCCAAATGGTTGACCTTGCTCGGCGGCAAAGGGTATGACGCGCTCATTTGGTTCAATTATCAGATCAATCGCCTATCACTCGCCATGGGAAAAGGCCGAATATCCTTGTCCAAGCGGGTCAAGAACAGCGTCAAGTCCGCAGTTAAATTCATCAACAAATTCGAAGAGACCGCCGCGGAAATAGCCATTCGCAATGGATACGAATACGTGGTTTGTGGCCACATCCACCAGCCGTCCAAACGGCTCGTCAAACGCGATGGGGGGCAGGTGTTGTACCTCAACAGCGGAGATTGGGTAGAGAATTGCACAGCACTCGAGTACAACCGCGGGGGGTGGCACATTCATTGGCAGGATGAGGTGCCCGATGCGCGAAAATTGGAAACGCCCCTCGAAATGCCGGTGCACGCCTCTGACCTCTTCAAAGAGTTGCTGACAGAGTTTGTGGTGAAGTAAGCGCGCTGCGCCGCGATGACGGTCAATTGCAACTGAACGACCTCCGGTTCGGCACCTTCTCGGGCAAAGCCACCCACCCTACGATTACATCTTCCGGTTCAACTTGAAAGACCGAGGACCGCACGCGCCCTAAGGGTTCGAGCAAGCACAAGGCGGCCCGCCTGACACCAAGGCGGAGGACATGATGATGGCCTTGATCGAACGCGCCAAAGGTCTTTCCGCGCCAACCGAATGAGTCAGTAGGGCGGCTGGGCGTTGAGGCTTATGTGCTTGAGGACCGAGCCGTTGTCAAAATGGTAGAGGAGCAGGCGGCCGGGAGCATACAGGCACTCACGTCCGACCGCATCGGTAATGCTCACTAGTTGAGGGTTTGCGGGTTGCAGCGATTCCACATCCAAAGGAGTCACCTGCATTTGCAACACTACCGGCCGGTGGTCACTTACGTTCGTGTCGAATTCGGACCAACCACCCGGCATGAAGGAGGCGATATCCAGGCACTCGACCACCGTCGAGGGCGACGCGAAATCATCAAAGACCTCATTGGACAGAAGTAAGTGGTCCAGGTGCGACGGCCAACCCGGGAAGGACCACCCGGAACTGGGGCCTTCTGCAATTGCCATATCGGCAAAGGCGTATTCGTTGGGCAGGTCCAAAAACGGTGCGAACACATTGTTGGTAGCGGGCTCTTGGATGAGGTCGTTGAGGTCTCCGAGCACGATAACCCGCTCTTCGGACAGCCCCTCCTGGATGTATTCATTTAGCAGCACGCACGCCTCGTGACGCCGGGTTTCTTCATCGTAGGCATCCGACCAGTTTATGGTTCCGTTGCCACAGCATTTAAAGTGGTTGTTAATCGCGTAAAACGATTCGCCTTCAAAGGCAAAATGGAGCACCAACGGCGATCGCGGAAACGGATTCCAAAACGTCGAGGTGGTATAGATTTCATAGGCGTTGAGCACCTCGATGGCATCGGTATTGTAGACGTATACCAACCCCCCGAACCAACCGTCCATGAGCATGTATTCGTACCCGTCGATTGCATCGACCATGCCTTTGAACGCGGTCGTATCGTCGATTTCCTGAATGGCCCAGAGGTCGATGTCGATGTTCTGGATGATGGCCTGCACCCGCTCGATGGTGGCGTTTCCATTCTTCGGAAACCACTCGATATTCCACGTGGCGATGTCGAGCGTGTTGGGCAAGCCAAACTCCAAATCATCCAGGGTTTGCCCGTGGGCAGTGCGGGCGATAAATAGCAGGGCAATCAAGGCCCATCGTGCAGGTGTGGTCATGGTACAAAAGTAGCGCGTTGTCGCCGCGATGAGATGCAACAAAAAAGCAGGCCCCGAAGGACCCGCTTTTCTCTGGAGGAACATGTGCTATTACGCCAATTTTGAATTGTAAGCGCCGATGGCTGCTCCGCCGAGGATGCCATGGATGATGCCGATGACCCATTCGATCATGGCGAATGATGCATCATAGAAGGTGTACTGTGCTGTGGCAAAAGCCTGAAAGACGCCAAAGACGATGGCCATGATCATGGCGCCTTGGTAAGCCCCACTTTTGGCATCGTTGACGCCCATTTTGTCAAAGACGTAGACCAATAGGTAGGCGGCCAGGATGTTGCCGACGACAATGAGCCCCATGTTGGGCGCGTGCAGACAGCCTTCGTATTGGGCCATCATTTCAGCCGCAGCATCGGCGGTCAAAATGCCGTAGTAGATCGCACCGAATCCGAACAGTGCGAGAAACCCAAAGAGGGTTCCAAGAATTCGCTTTTTCATGAAAGAAGGGTTTTGATGTGTTCAAGTAAAGGCTCAAATGGTTGGCCTTCGCACGGTTGCCGGCGCAGTAGTTAACAGCCCAGCCTTTCCAACCAATTGGCCATTGTGTCGTGAATCGCTCCCGGCAAAGCGTTTCGTATTCCGCTTTTTTGCAAAATTCCGGGTAGATTGCACCATGCAAAATCCATTGCACATCATCGCTCTTCTGGTGTTTTCAATGCTCTTTGTCGGGTGTTCGATTCAAAAACGCACCCTCATGCCTGGTTACCACATCGAGCGGGTAGGCGGTCAAGGACTGCATGCTTCCGTGGCCGCTCCATCTGCCTCAGTTGAAGCATTGGAAGAAATGCAGTGGGCGATGGCAGGCACATTGCCGCATGACTTGCCAGCGGCAGCATTGAATGCCACACCCTACGGCATGAACAACCCGGTCCAAGTGAGTCAGATCCGTCCCATTTCTCCCAAGCGGATTGCAGCGGGCACGTCAACAGCAGAATTGGTGGAACCGATGCCGTGGGATGAGACGTACCAACATCAGAAACTGTTCGGAAACATCGCCCTCGGGGCTTTTGTGTTATCCGCTTTGTTGCTTGCAACTAGTGTACCTCTCCTGCTGGTCCGGGCGGTACTGGTGTCTGGTATTGTGGCGTTCATACTCAATCGCAGAAAACGCAGGGAGGTGTTGGATATCAAGGAACTCAACGGGTATGATGTTACCGAAGAACGAAAGCAATTCAGAAAATCCAACCGGTTGTTGGGTGGTGCGGCATTTGTGGTCATCCTGGCCTATATCGCATTGTCAATTGTCGTAGTGTTGGCCTTCATCGCATTTATTGATGCATTATTCAGTTGGTGATATTTCGCTTTGACATGCTTTTATGTAGCGCCCGTTCCGTTGTGGTTCGGACGTTTTTTTATTGATCAGCTCACAGTTTTTGGGTGTTTACCCAAATCGAATTACCTTGCGCCTTGGGTGTTTACCCAAAAATACCAATCTGATCATGAAAGACCTCAAGTACCTCCTTGCCTACACAGTACCATTATCGGCATACTTGTCGTTTGATTCGACGGGAATCTGGACCTATTCGGCTGTGATTTATGCCTTTGTCATCTTGCCCATGTTGGACCTCATCGCTGGCGGGAGTGCCGCGAACTTGGACAACGACACAGCGGTTAAGAAGAACCGGTTGTGGATTTTCGATGCGATGCTATATGCCAATGTTCCGATTGTTTTCGGTTTGATGGCATTCTTTTTCGTCCAAGTCCAAACCCAAACCTATGCCACCTTCGAGGTGTTTGGGTTGTTGCTGTCTGCGGGCATCTTACTTGCGACCAACGGCATCAATGTGGCACACGAATTGGGGCACCGTGCGGAGTTGCCGGCGCGCTTAGTGAGCAAATTGCTGTACATGCCGTGCTTGTATATGCACTTCTTCATCGAGCACAATTACGGGCACCACCTGCGGGTCGCCACCCCGGACGACGGCGCCACGGCCCGCTACAACCAGACGGTCTACGGGTTCTGGTTCACCTCCGTGACCCGACAGTACGCCAGCGCCTGGCGGATCCAGATGGACTTGCTTCGGCGCCAGGGCCTCTCCTTCTTCTCCGTGAAAAACGACATGCTGTGGTACCACCTCATCCAGCCTGCTTACTTGGGTGCAGTGTGGTATGTAATCTCATTTGAGACGATGTTGTTCGCCGCAGGGGCAGGGGTCATCGCCTTCCTGTTCCTCGAGAGCATCAATTACATCGAGCACTATGGACTGCTTCGGCACAAATTGGAATCCGGTCGATACGAACGTGTGCAGCCGCACCACTCGTGGAATTCCAATTCGCACATCGGCCGAATCGTCTTGTACGAATTGACCCGGCATAGCGACCACCACTTCAAGTCGGCCAAAAAGTACCAAGTACTGAACAGCCACGCGGAGGCCCCCACATTGCCGCTAGGCTATCCGGCGTCCATTTTGTTGAGCTTAGTTCCGCCGCTTTGGTTCTACTATATGAACCCGCGCGTGCCGGCGCAAATGAAACCACAACTCGCTCATGACTGACGCCACAAGTGGGATGTTGACGCCGGGAACCCTCGATCTGTTCACGAAGAAAACGCGCGACCAAATCCTCGCAACGAGCCTGATTCTGTTCAATCAGCGCGGGTTTGGAGCGGTCACCACCGCTTCCATCGCCGAACAGGCGGGTGTGCTAGAGGGTACGCTGTGGTATCACTTTCGCTCCAAAAAAGACATCCTGGCGGCTCACATGGAGTTACTTCAGACCGTCTTCGCGCAAGAAAACACCTCAGCGGATTCGAGTGATGCTGAAGTCATCATTGATGGTATTTTTCGTTCGTACGATGTGATTTGGGACTTCCGCTACTTGCTGCGGGATGACTTCAATACCCTGCTCAAGGCGGAAGATGCTGAGCTGGCGACGGTACTGGCGATCAATGAGTTCCTTGATGGTTGGACAGAAGGACGGATGCTGCACGCAGCCAAGCATGGACTTCTTGACTTCGGTCAGGAAGATCGAGAAGCCGTATCGGAAATCATTCTGGTGTTGGGCCGCTACTGGATGGACTTCTCCCACAAGAAATACCCCGAAGCAGAGGGCAGTGCATTGCGGTACAAGGGCATCAGTCACATTTCCACGGTGCTCAAGCCTTTTCTGTCGGTTGAGGCCGCTAGGCTCGTTGCGGCGAAGCTATTGGATTGATTTCGAACACGCACCGCGATCTGCTGTTCTTTTCAAATGCGGTATGTATTGATGCAGTGAACGTTACTGCTGCATAATTGTATTATTCCCATGTTCAGATTCGCCCATCTCCGGCGCTTCGTCCCTGCATGTTTCTTCGCTTTGGGCGTGCTCTCCTCATCCGTAGCGCAGTGCACCGCGGACGACCTCGAGCTTTTGTGCAACGAAGGGGAGGCCATCAATGGAGTCGTTTTTGACTGTGGGTTTTCGTGCTTTTTGTCCAACGATGTCACGGCTTGCTTTCAGGATTGCATTCAGAGCGGGGTGCCAGCGATGTCCACTGGTTGTGTTACGTGTTTCGCGGAGCAAAGCACGTGTGTGACCAACAATTGCTTTTTCGCCTGTGCCTTTGGTTCCGAGGCCGACTGCGAGGCGTGCGTGCAAGCCAATTGCCAAGCGGGATTTGAGACCTGTGCTGGAATCGTGGACGCCGACGCCGACGGAGAGTCCAACGTGTGCGATTGCAATGACAACGACGCCACGGCTTACCCCGGTGCACCGCCGACGGCAGAAGGGGTGGACAACAACTGCGACGGCCTCATCGGCGAGGATGAAGCCTTGCCTGTGATTGGATGCCCTTCCGACCTCAATGCGGATTTGATGGTATCCATCGCTGACCTCCTGCTGTTGCTCTCTGAATTTGGTTGCATCGAGGGCTGCAGTGCCGACATCAACGGCGACGGCCAGGTGGCGGTTTCCGATGTGCTTGAGTTATTGAGCAGCTTCGGCGAACCGTGCTAACGGCCGTTGGATTCACCCGCCATCTCCTTCAAAACTGCGATAAGAGCCTCCTCGCCCAGCAGGCCACTGTGTTGGAATAGGATTTCATTTTGCGCGTTGAAAACAGTGAGGGTGGGGTAGTTGATCTTGCCGTCGACCGAAGCCAATTCCAATGCCCATTCGTGGATGCCCGCGCGCACCCCACTTGGTCGGTAGCGAAACACCTGCCCACCAAATTCCACAGGCACCTCGGACTCGGCATCAAAGGCGACGAAAGCGAAGCGGTCATCCAATAGGCGACGCACTTCCGGATTCTGCAATGCCACGTGCTCCATGGCGTGGCACACGGTGCACCATTCCGTGTAAAAAAACACCACACCGAGTTTGCCTTCAGTTTCCATCCGTTGCTCGAGCGATTGAATCGAACGGATGAATGTATCCTGTGCAGCACTGTCGACGGTTCCGGCCAACCAAGCCGCCCCCAACAAAATCAAGTGCGCGTACCTCATCATGCCATGATTCAGTTCAGGGCCCATCTCAGCCCGATGAACCCGCGAATGCCTTGGTTCGGCCCGTACACGTAAGCCGGATCAAATACCAACTCACCGGGCGGGGTGTTCTGCTCGAAGGGATCCTGCGTGTTTCCCATGTACGACACGCCGGTAGGCAGGTGGTCCCAAGGTGTCCAATTCAAGAGGTTCTTGGCACCTGCATAACACGTCAGCCCGTTGTCGAAGCGCTTGGTGCATTGGAGGTTTTGGATGCTGTACCAGGGGGATTGGGCCGGTCGGGGATCGACGAAGTCTTCCGTGGTCAAGGTGGGTAGATCCATCGGGCTGTAAACATACCCAGTGTAATCGATGGAGAGTCCTGCTTTGCCAAACACATAGCCGATGGACCATGTGCCCGAAAATTGCTCCGTGAGTGGCTGCCGTTCGCGCACGCCTTGCTGTTCGGAGAAAACGTTCATGGCGGTGACACCGGCGTTGAGCTTGACCCCTTGCTTCATGGCATCGACATTCAATGATACCCCTTGTGATACCGAAAATCCTTCGAGGTTGGTGTATCGGATTTGACTGGGATCGGTATCGTAATCCGGGAAAATCTTGTTGTCGAAGTGGGTGTAAAACGCCGTCGCATCCAAGCCGATAATGGCTTCGCCTCGCGTGTAGATGCGACGCACGTAGTTAACGTTTCCGTTGACAGAGGTCTCTGGTAGCAAATCTTGTGCAATGATTACATCCCGCGCACCGGTCAAGGCAGCGTGGTCTTCGGTGAAAACATTCGCGACGCGGTACCCTGTGCCAAATGAAACCCGCAGCGTGTTGCGCTTGTCCAAGGAATTCCATTTGTAGTTGAGGCGCGGCGTGAAGATGTTGCTGTGAACCGAGTTGCGGTCGTATCGGATGCCCACCAGCAGTTTGTTCTGGGGGTTGAACGATAGTTCGTTTTGCACAAAAACGCCAGGGAGGTAGGTATGGGTCGGCAGGTTTTGAGGCGTCAAGCTGTCCGCAGTGGCCGTTGCCGGCGTGTTGTCGTCGTAGTATGTGTAACGCATCGTCAAACCGGCGAGTACGGCAAGGTCCGCTCCCAATGCCTTGTCCCATAGGAGTTGCCCAAAACCAATGCGTTGATCCGCGATGTACTCGGTATCCCCATAGACTGAATTCTGCGCGTGGCCGTTGGCACTGAACTGCACCTGTACATGTTCCTCTATTGGCAGTTCATAGACGCCGAATGCCTCCCAACGATCCGTGTAGATGCTTTCCCCGTAGACTTCGTTTCCGCCGCGGTGCTCCGCTTCTTCCCAATCCACATCGCCCCCAAATCGCTCTTCCTGAACGTACCGCGCGGCCAACGTGAACACGCGGTTCTGAGCGCGCTTGAAGTTCCATTTGTTGAAGACAGAGAGCCGGTCTTGAAGGGTCATGTCGGTGAAACCATCACCGTCGTTGTCGATGCGCTGCCCGAAATAAAACCGGTTCACTCCAACCATCGTCTCGGCACGTTTACCGGCGTTGAACGTGGCGGCGACATCGGCATTGACCTCCCCCCACGTCGTGCCGAAAACGTCGGCTGCGATGCGCGGCGCACTGGTCGTCTGCTTCGTGATGATGTTGATCAGCCCCCCAACTGCCTCCGAGCCATAGAGCGTGCTGGCGGGTCCTTTCACGACTTCAACACGCTCGATGAGCGATGCTGGGATGCCGTTCAGGCCGTAGACGGTAGAGAGGCCACTGACAATGGGCATGCCGTCGATCAACACCATCGTGTAGGGCCCTTCCAACCCGTTGATGTGGATGTCGCCGGTGTTGCACACCGCACAATTGACTTGGGGCCGCACGCCATTCACCGTTTGCAATGCCTCATAGACGGATG
>DJYV01000088.1 GCA_002448555.1 Flavobacteriales bacterium UBA6969 | reverse complement strand
GGGGGATGCGACCAACGAATCGAGGCACACAGCCGCAAATTCGGGCGTTCCGAAGAAAGCGAGACGGAGCGTACGGTTTAATGCAGATGTGGGGAAAACAGCCATTCTTCGGTACTATGTGGGTTGGGTGACTTGGCGCCAAGTGCCTTTCCGAAGGTACAGCCAACTCCCCAATCCAATAGAGGAGAAGTACACCAATTCGACGCGCCAGATGATCCATATGGGCTGTGGCCAGATCAATGTAATTGCAGCAGCGACAACCATGTAGATGGTAACCGAAGCGAGTTCAACCCGGAATGCCACTTTGGTCGCACCGCTGCCCTGAATTGTAGAGAGCATAACGCCTGTGAATGCATAGGTGCACACGGCAACGAAAAGCAGGTGAAGGGTTTTGACCATGGCTGCTTGGCCGATGGCATCCGTAAAAAACACGGCTGCCAAATCATCGGGGTAGAGGATGTACCCGTGGCAAAGCAGCAAAATTCCGATGAATGTCAACGTGAACAGCCGGCGCAACGTTTCATCCAGCTCCTCGAGTCGCCCCGCTCCAAGCAGGCCGCTGACGTAGGTTCGCGTGGTTTGTTGCATCCCCTGAGTGACGATAAACGCCAGCATGAAAAAGTTCCGGGTGATGTGGGATACCTTCAATTCGAGGCTTCCGACTTTTTCGACAAAGAAGAAAAATGCCGTCCACGTAGAGACGGTGGTAAGGAATTGCCCAATCAACGGATACGCCAGCTTCCACCATGCGCGCAAGTCTTCCCGCGAAAGCAGGCTCCAGGGACGCAATGCTTCGGGCATCACCCGCAACGTCAATGCCAGGGCAATCAGGAATCCAGTTGACTCTGCGCAGAAAGACGCCCACGCTGCACCGGTTGCTCCGAAGGCCTCAAAGCCCCACCAGCCTTCCACCCAAGCAGCATCTAAGATAATGTTGAGGGTCGCCGTGCAGATTCCGATGGCTAAAATGGGCCATGTTTTTGCTGTGCCGGTGTACAGCGCGTTGAACGCGAGGAGAGAGGTGAATGGAATGAAGCCGAGTAGACGGATGGCAAAGAACTCGGTGAAAACGGCTCGAATGCCCGGATCGGCGATGGCCGAATTCACCGGGCCGCTGTTCAATAACATGCCGATGAACATAAGACCAAGTCCCATGGCGCCGTGCAGGACCAAACCCGAGCGAAAGGTCTGCATGGCCGCCTCTCGACGTCCTTCACCTATGCGCCGCGCGATGACGATTTGCAGCGCCGCTCCACTGCCCACGGCAATCATCTCCAACGTCATGTAGACCAGTCCAGCGTTGCCGGCACCGTTGATGGCCTCTTCGCTCAAACGTGCCAAGAAAAAATTGTCGGTGAGCAGGACGAAAAATTGCAGCATCGTGCCCATGGAAATGGGAATGGCCATGCGCAACAAATCGGCATAGCCAGTTTTCAATTCACCCGCCTGATTCATGGCCGCAAAAGTCTGCATTCTTGAGCCGAAATCACAGCCCGAGGTGCTTTAAAATGGCGTCTGATTTTTTGACCGATTTCAATGCCCAATCGAGCAGCAATTCTTCCTTTTCAAGCTCGGTAAGTTGCCACTCTTTCCGTGGGCGGGTGCGGATGTTCTCCATGATGCGGTGCACGATCATGCCGGCGGCTACACTGATGTTGAGGGATTCCGCCATGCCGAGCATGGGAATGAATACGTGGTAATCGGCGGCCTCTAGCATGCGTTCTGAGGCGCCCTTGAATTCCGTGCCCATCACCACCGCCACGGGTTGGTCAATGGGCAGACTGTGTGCTTCATACCCATTTACGTGGGGGGAGGTGACAGCGATTTTGTACCCGCTTGACCGCAGGGCCTGTATGCACGCCTCTGTTGGGTCTTCGGTGTCTTTGTACCGGTGCAGGGTCAACCAGGAAGGCGTTCCCTTGGATACGCCGCGGTTATAGACCCAGGGGTTGATGTCTTCAATCAGGTGGACATTTTGCACGCCCATGCCGTCGCAGGATCGCATTACCGCACTGGCGTTTCGGCTTTGGTAAACGTTCTCCAGAACCATGCACAGACGTCGAGTACGTTGCTGCAGGGCATCGTCAAACTTGGTGAGTCGCTCTTCGCTGATGTAGGGAAGGAGGGCGCGCAGCCGGGGGTTTTGCATGGTCGAGATTGGGGCGAAACAAAAAGGCCCCGAGCATGGTGCTCGAGGCCTTGTTCGGTAAGGGCCAAGTGCCTTATACTTTAGAGCTCAACTCAGCACCCGCCTTGAACTTGATTACGTTCTTAGCTGCGATGGTGATGGTCTTGCCCGTCTGTGGGTTGCGACCTTGGCGCTCAGCGCGGTGAGAAACAGAGAAAGAACCGAATCCAACGAGGGAAACGCGGTCTCCTTTGCCCAACGCACCAGCTGTTGCGTCTACGAATGCGTCCAATGCACGCTTTGCGTCTGCTTTTGAGATGCCAGCACCTTCGGCCATTGCATCTACCAATTCTGCTTTGTTCATGGTATAGAGATTAAAAAATGATTGTTCAACTCGGCCAAATATATAGGCGGGATTTCAACGCTGACAAGGGCTTCCGGTCATTTCGTGAATAAACCGGTGCAAATTGTTGATAAGCACAAGAAAATACCGCCGTTTTACGCTCGCTTTCTGGGAATTGGCCGGATTTACTGCCTTTTGGTGGTGGGTTTACGTTCGTGTACAATCCACAAGATGAGGGATGCGAACGGAAGGAGTGGGACCCAGACGGGAGATGCGGCAAGGACTGCCCATTGTCCCAATCCGACCGCAATGGCGACGACGTTGAGGCTGATCACGGCGATGCCAAAAAATGAACGGTCCCACTGTTGTCCGTTCAGGAAGAGACTGATCACGAGCGGAATGAGGCAAGCAACCGATGCCAGTAACCAGGCTACGGCCTCCGGGGATTGGTAGAATCCAAAGCATGCAACGGCCAAGGCAGCGCTCCAGCCAGCTTGAGGGACCCAATGGTTTTTTTGCATGAACCAAAGGTACGAGCCGGTATTTTTGCACCATGCAAGAATTTGACCTCCCTGCGGCACAAGTGTATACCCCAGAAATACGGTTCGTTGACATTGATGCTGCCGGCATCGTGAACAATGCTACCTACTTCAATTACTTCGAGCAGAGCCGAATTGCTTTTTTTGAGCCGCTTCTCGGCAAAAAATGGGGTTGGAACGCCGCAGGGATGGTGGTAGCTCGGCATGAAATTGATTACCGCGCGCCCATTCTCTTCAACGACGATGTGCGCATTGTCACCTGGATTGAGCACATTGGGACAAAGAGCATGACGGCCGCGTATGAAGTCTATAAGCATTGGCAAGGGGAGCGGGTGTTGGTTGCCCAAGCGAAAACCGTCTTGGTGTCATACAACCACAAGGAGGGAAGGCCAGCGCCATGGTCTGAAGAGGTTGTGGAATCGGCGAAGGGTTTCGGATTCGGGCGGCCTGATTTTTGATCTCCGGTTCCCGACTACGGGCCCGTTGAAAAAAACCGGCAAGCAAATGCGCCGTTGACGTGGTATTTCATCTACATTTGGCTTCGTGTACTTTTCACACTACTAACCACAACTGCTTTAATCGTATGAAAAACTTTTACGCTTTTACTGTTTGCTTGTTGGTGGCTGTTGCGGGCATGGCCCAAGTTCCAGTTACGTTTCAAGTGGACATGAACAATGAAACCGTCACAGCTGACGGTGTTCACATCGCCGGTGGATTCCAAGGATGGGACCCGGCTGCTACAATGATGTCGGATGACGACATGGATGGTGTTTACGAGGTAACCGTCGACTTGCCCGCCGACAGTACGTATGAATTCAAATTCATCAACGGCATGGCATGGGATTTTGTCGAAGACGTTCCCCCAACTTGCCAAGTAGAAGTGGCAGGCAACGACAACCGCTTCTTGACCATTGGTGCTGACGCTACAGAAGCATCCTACCACGTGTGCTACGGAAGCTGCGCCGCATGCGGAATGACGACCGTTCGTTTGCGTGTTGATATGAGCGTTGAGAGCGCAGTATCTCCAAATGGTGTGCACGTAGCAGGAAACTTCCAGGGCTGGGATCCTGCTGGAACCCCCATGACAGATGCCAATGGAGACGGTGTTTGGGAGACGTGGGCATCTTTTTATCCCGATTCCCTTGACGATGGCATGCTCGTTTTTAAGTACATCAATGGCAACAGCTGGTCCAACCCCAATGAAGCCCTTGCTGGTGAAGATTGCGCAGACGACTTCGGAAACCGCGTGTTGGAATTGACCAGTGAAAACATCGTTTTGGTTGGAGACTCTTCGTCATTGGCTGCTCCTTGTTTCAATGCATGTGGCACCTGCGTGAGCCCAACCCAAGTCACGTTCCGCGTGGACATGACGACGCAAGAAACCGTTTCGGTGAACGGCGTACACATCGCCGGTTCTTTCCAAGGATGGACTCCATCGGCTAACCCCTTGAGCGACGATGACGGTGATGGCATCTGGGAAGCGACCATCGGCATTGCGCCAGGTGATATCCAGTTCAAGTTCATCAACGGCAACGACTGGAGCGGCAATGGCGACGGCAACGTCGACAACGAATTGATTGTCGGCGACTGTGCTGCTGAAGGCAGCGATAACCGCGCATTGACGGTCGGTTCAGAGGACGTCGTTTATGAAGTGTGCTACAACTCGTGCGAAGCAGGATGTGTAGAAAACCCCGATCCAGCCGACGTGACGTTCCGTGTGGACATGACCGAAGAGGAAGTCAGCGCGACAGGCGTTTGGGTGATTGGCAACTTCACCAACCCCAACTGGCAAGCTGGTGCGCTTCAAATGACGGACGACGACATGGACGGCGTTTACGAAGTGACGGTGAACATCAGCGGTTCAGCGACCATCCTGTACAAGTTCACCAACGGCGATCCAACAACTGGAGACAACGGTGTTGATTTCGTTGAGGAGTCCGGCATTTTGTTGGATGAAGAAGGAAATGAACTGGCCAATTTTGAAGCGGACGGCTGCGGCTTGCCGAATGGATTTGGGGCTTACAACCGTATCCACGAACGCAGCGGTGAGCCTGAGATCCTCGATGCAGTTTGTTTCAACAAATGCAGCACGTGTGTGGTGTCCGTTGATGAAATCGCCGCTGCTCAATTCAATGCATACCCCAACCCATTCAATGCGACATTGACATTGGACATCGTTCCTCAGGTCAACAATACGCAGCTCTTCATCGCTGACCTCAGCGGACGCGTTGTACTCGAGCAGAACGTCGTTGCCGGGACAGAGCGCAATGTGTTGAATACCGAAAGCCTGAAGGCCGGCTCGTACATTGTAAAGTGGTTGAATCAAGGTGTCGCTCATTCGAGCGTCTTTGTGAAGCACTGAGTTTCTTCAACTATGTGAAAAGAAAGGGAGGGCGACCTCCCTTTTTTCATTGTCAACATTTTGAGATGAAAACTCCTCAGATTTTTCATCTCCTCTTCACAGATGTAATAGTTCATCCGACTATATTTACCACCAAGATTCACTAACTAAATCCTTATGAAACACTTTTTACTCCTCTCCGCCTGTTTCCTTCTCATCGGAAGCAGTTACGGGCAATTAGTGGAGATCGCTGTGGAGTCGTACGCCGTGCACGACGGAAGCATTGCGGAACTCGACGGCATGACAACGTACCACGTTTATGCGGTATGCACCAACCCTGAGGATGAGGTTTCGGCCATCAGCGGAGATGCCACATCTCCCTTGTCGTTGACCTCCACAGATGGGTTTTATCAGAACAGCCTTGGTGCGAACACAGGTTGGACCATCAACCCGGCATTTTTCGGGGTGTTCCCAGCTATGGAATACGATTCTTGGATCACTTTGGGAGTGATGAACCAAGACGAAGTCACCGGTCAACCCAATACTGTTGGACTTGAAGATGCCTTTGCTTCATTTGATGCAGGAGGCGACTTTGTCGTTGACGGCGAATTTGGCGGCTCATGGTTTACGCTTGCTGGTGATGCCCAAGCACAAGCGGGCGACGACTTGAAGGTGCTCCTCGCCCAGTTAACCGTCTCCAATGACGCGGTCATTACCGGAAACTTCAATGTTCAACTGTTCGTGAACGGATTGCAATCCAACGTTGAGAATTCCAGCGGTATCCCGTTCAGCTCCCAGGAAGATGCCATTTTCGGGTGCATGGACCCCGATGCAACCAACTACAATCCAGATGCAACCGAGTCAGGTGAGCCCTGTGTCTATGCATGTGCTTTGGAATTGACTGTCGCAGACGTTATATCGAACACATGCCCCGGTGTTGCCGATGGTGGAGTCACCGTGACTGCTTCCGGCGGCCAGTTGGGTGTCCTGTTCGGCCTTGATAGCGACGCTCCCGCCCTCGCTGTTGGCATCTTCGATGGCTTGGCAGGAGGGACCTACACGGTTTCTGCTGTCGACGGCGCGGGTTGCGCGGCCAGCATCGACGTAGAAATTGTTGCACCGGACCCCATCGTCATCTCTGCGAGCATGACGGAGTCTGTGAGCTGCAACGGCGGTTCGGATGCCGTGATTTCAGGTTCTTCATCTGGAGGAACAGGCGCGTTGAGCTACAGCCTCTCTGAGTCGTTTGTCGAGAGCAGCGCTGACTTGAACTTCACAGATTTGTCGCCAGGCTTGTACACCATTTATGCGATGGATGAAAACGGTTGCACGGCAGCTTCGGGTGCCATCTCCGTAGCCAATCCACCTGCATTGTCGGTTTCAGTCTCCAATGGACAGAACGGTATCTTGGATGCCACGTGCGCGGACAGTGAAGACGGCGTGGTCGTCTTGATCACGATTGGTGGTTCAGGTACTGCTGCAGGCATGCAATTCAGCACCGATGGCGAGAACTTTGCAGCTGGCAACATCCTCAATATTGGTGGTGGCACGTATACCTTCTACGCAATGGATGTGAACGGTTGTGTCGGTTCTACGGCGAATGAATACACGGTCGGCGCTCCCGACCCCATTGTCATCACAGGAACGGCAAGCGGAATTCTCTGCAACGGCGATTCCAATGGTGCGGTTTCTTTCAGTGGTGAGGGAGGCAATGGAGGCCTCGTTTTCTCTTTCAATGGAGGTGAGAACGGCGACGTGACTTCCTTTGGCGATTTGGCCCCAGGTGACTACGTAGTCGCTGCGACCGATGTTGAAGGCTGTATGGCTGAGGCAACGTTCACTGTGGCTGACATTGAAGCAGTTGCTGCAACAGCTACAGCGTCTGCAATTTCGTGCAACGGTGAAACAGACGGTTCGGTTGAATTGGCCGCTACAGGTGGGACAGGCGTGTTCGAGTACAGCGCTGATGGCTTAGACTTTGGCGCGACGTCGTTCTACGACGGTTTGTCAGCTGGAACGTACACCTACTACGTGCAGGACTCGAATGGTTGTGCCGCGACTGCCGAGGCCACGGTAGAGGAACCTGACGCACTCAGCGTAACTGGTGTCATCACGAATGACAGTGGCATTGGCGACGGTGCCCTTGATATCACAGTTGCCGGAGGAAACGGTGGATACTCCTTTGCTTGGAGTGGTCCCGACAACTACACCAGTGCAGATGAAGACTTGACAGGCATTGGAGCCGGTGAATACACCGTAACAGTAACCGATGCGAACGGATGTTCAGTGACAGAATCGTTCGGTGTTCCCGTTGGAATTGGAGAGTACATGTTCCTGCAATCCATCGCGGTAAGCCCGAACCCCAGCATGGGGCTGTTCAACTTGAACTTGGAAGGAGCTGCCGGCGAAGACGTAGTATTGAACGTATACGACGCTCAAGCGCGTTTGGTATGGACCAACACCCTCAGCCAAGCTTGGGGATCGGTTCGGTCAACCATTGATTTGAGCGGCATGGCAACTGGCGTTTACCAACTGGAGTTGGTCGCGAATGGCAGCCGACAAACGGTTCAGCTGATGAAGCAATAATTGCACCGCAACTGATTTGAAAAAGGGAGCTTCGGCTCCCTTTTTTTATGACTACTCAAATAGC
>DJYV01000135.1 GCA_002448555.1 Flavobacteriales bacterium UBA6969 | reverse complement strand
AGACGCCATAGTGCGATGCGGTGCGTGCAACAAGGGATTGCAAATCCTCCTCAGTAAAGGCCTCAGGCCGAAGGTCAATTCGCAAGAGGTCGCGGTGGATGATGCGGCGGCTCACCTCGCTCAGCACAAAGTCGTCGTGGAACTGCCAGACCTTCAGGGCGGCGAGGATGTCGCTGTCATCGAGGAGGCAGAATTGATCGAGGATAGCTTCATCCGCGAAAAACCGGGTGCGGTTTAGCGACTCGTAAATGAACGTGCGCAAGGCGGGAGAGGTGTGAATTTCCACCCCTTGCTGCGCGAGGTCTTTGGCCCGTTTCAAGGCCGTCATGAGCATGAACTCGGCACAGAGCACCGTCCGGTGCAAATACACCTGCCAGTACATCAAGCGCCGGGCCATCAGGAATTTTTCAATCGAGTAGATGCCCTTCTCCTCCACCACCAATTCGTTGTCTTCGACAGCGAGCATTTTGATGATGCGTTCGCTGCCGATTTTGCCTTCCGCAACGCCGCTGTAAAAACTGTCCCGAGCGAGGTAGTCCATGCGGTCCATGTCGAGCTGCGACGAGACTAATTGGTGCAGAAATTTCTTGGGGTGGTGGTCGTTGAAAATCGCAATGGCTGTGTCCAGCACACCATTGAACTCTTCATTCAGGCGGGCCATGATGAGGGTGCTGATGTCCTCGTGATGGACGCCTTTGACGATGCTGTGTTCGAGGGCGTGGCTGAACGGTCCGTGCCCAATGTCATGGAGCAGGATAGCGGCACACGCTCCTTCCGCTTCAGAATCGCTGATCTCGGTTCCCTTGGCCCGCAGCACCGCTATGGCCTCTTGCATAAGGTGGAGGGCTCCGATGGCGTGGTGAAAGCGGTTGTGTGCGGCCCCGGGGTAGACCAGGTGGGAAAGCCCAAGTTGGCTGATCCGTCGCAAACGCTGAACGTAGGGGTGGTCCATGAGGTCAAAACTCAGCGTGTGCTGAATGGTGATGAACCCGTAAACCGGATCGTTCAAGATTTTATGTTTGTTGTGATTCGACATGAACTCCGGGCATATGAATTGCCTTGTTGGTGCGTTTATTCCCCGCGCAAGTTAACCTGTCGAAAGCGTTAGCGCGTATTTTTGAAGAGACGATGTCATTCATGCAGAGAACTCCACGCATCCTTTGGGCCGACGACGAAATTGATTTGCTGAAGCCGCACCTCTTGTTCCTGGAAGGGAAAGGGTTTCACGTGACGGCTGTAAACAGCGGTGTTGAAGCGCTGGAAAAGCTCGGGTCTGAGGTCTTTGACTTGGTTTTTTTGGACGAGCAAATGCCGGGATTGAACGGGCTGGAGACGCTCGCTCGCATTAAGGACCAGCGGCCTCATTTGCCGGTCATCATGATCACCAAGAGTGAGGAGGAACACATCATGGAGGAAGCCATCGGCTCCAAAATCAGCGATTACCTGATTAAGCCGGTCAACCCCAATCAGATCTTGCTGGCCATCAAGAAGAACCTGGACGAGCGTCGACTGGTCAGCGAAAAAGCCATGTCGGACTACCAGCGCGAATTCCGCGAGATTTCCATGCAACTCATGGACCGACTGGATGAATCGGATTGGACGACCATTTTTCAGCGCTTGGTGCATTGGAAGCTCGAGTTGGAACAGTCGGAAGATGCGGGCATGTCAGACATCTTGGACATGCAGTTCAAGGACGCCAACCGCCAGTTTGCCAAGTTCTACGAGTCCAACTACGCGGAGTGGATGGCCGGCCCCGGAGAAGAGACGCCCGTTCTTTCGCACCGGTTGCTGCCCACAAAGTTGCCACGGGTGTGGTCCGAGGCGGGCGACGACCGTCCCGTCTACCTGGTCGTGATTGACAACCTGCGCCTCGACCAGTGGAAAATGATTGAGCCACTGCTTCTGAGCCGGTTCCGCGTGGCCCACAATGAGACCTACTTCTCGATGCTTCCAACCGCTACGCAGTACGCGCGCAATGCGCTTTTTGCAGGGCTTTCCCCAGCGGAGATCGCGCGGGTCTACCCGCAATACTGGATCGGTGAAGACGAGGAGGGGAGCAAGAATAAATTCGAAGGCGAGTTGTTACAAGCGCTGCTCAAGCGCATGAACTTCAATGGTAAATCCTCGTACCACAAGATCACCAACTTGGCGGCAGGCAAAAAGATGGTGGACCAGTTTCACCAAACGCACAGCAACCAATTGACGGCCGTCGTCTACAACTTCGTCGATATGCTGTCCCATGCCCGCACGGAGATGGAGGTGCTGAAGGAGTTGGCCGAGGATGAGGCTGCGTACCGTTCTTTGACCTTATCATGGTTTGAGCACAGCGCGTTGAAGGACCTCTTGAACCTGATGGCCGAACGCGGTGCACGCGTCATCATTACCACCGACCACGGCACGGTGCGTGTCGCCAATCCGTTGCAAGTGAAAGGGGAACGCAGCACCAACACCAACTTGCGGTACAAGGTGGGACGAAATCTGGGCTATGAAGGCGGCGATGTGTTTGCCATTCGCCAACCGGAAGAGGCGGGGTTGCCGCGCCCCAATGTGAGCAGTGCCTACATCTTTGCTCGGGAGGACGACTTCCTTGTTTACCCCAACAACTACAACCACTTTGCCCAGTACTTCCGGGATACGTTCCAGCACGGCGGGATCTCTTTGGAAGAGGTGATCATCCCTTGGGTGGAATTGGACCCCATTTCATAACGATTTCCCATGGCAGAGAAGCATCCGCTGCACCGCGTTTGGGCCTCTGGGCCGTTTGATTTTGATGGCTTGTCCGAAGCTGCGGAACGGTTGACAACGGTTTTGACGGAGGTGCTTCGGCCGGCGGAAGGCGGGGCGATTCCCGCTGGCGTGGTAGCACTTCAAGGCGAAATGGGAGCGGGGAAAACCACTTTGGTGAAGGCCTTGTGTGCAGCCTGGAATGTCGAAGAAGACGCCGTCAGTCCCACGTTCGGTCTGGTTCAATGCTACAAAGGCCAAGGCCGTGCGATTTATCACCTCGACCTGTATCGGCTCAAGGACGAAGAAGAGGCCTGGGACCTGGGCCTCACCGAGTACTTTGACGGAGATGGGCTGAATTTTGTCGAGTGGCCAGAGCAAGCGCCGGGTGTTTTGCCCGCGGATGCCGTGCTGCTCGAAGTGCGGGTGAACGGCCCGCAACACGATGGAACCCGTGAGCTTTTCCTGTCCGTCCCGCATCAACGCGGGATGTAGTAATTTGTGCAGCGATGAGCGACAAAAAGAAACGGATTCAGTCACTGGCACGCGAGGCGGCATTGCTGCCCCAGGAGGAGGTTCTTCAAATCTCCGAGCGCACGAGTGAACTGGTTATCGGCATCCCCAAGGAGGAGAGCTTTCAGGAAAAGCGCGTGGCCTTGGTTCCCGAAGCCGTCGCTCTGCTCGTGGCGCGCGGCCACCAGGTGCTCGTCGAATCGGGTGCCGGAGAGCAAGCCCATTACCAGGATTCAGATTACAGCGAGTCGGGCGCCCGCATTGTCTACGATCGCCGGCAGGTGTTCCAGACCGCGATGGTCATCAAAGTGGAGCCGCCAACCTTGGAAGAGGTGGGCTTGATGGGCATGCGCCAAACCCTCATCAGCGCGTTGCAATGGACCGTCCAGTCTGATGGCGTGCTGGAGGCGCTGGCCAAAAAGAAAACCACGGCGATTGCCTGGGATTTCCTCCAAAATGCAAACGGGATTTTCCCGTTGGTCCGCGCCATGGGAGAGATCGCCGGCAACACTTCCGTGCTTATTGCCGGCGAGCTGCTCGCGGGACCCGAAGGCAGGGGGACTTTGTTTGGTGGCGTTTCCGGTGTGCGACCGACCGAAGTGGTCATCATCGGTGCTGGCACCGTGGGAGAATTCGCGGTACGGGCGGCCATCGGCCTCGGTGCCACGGTCAAGGTGTTTGACAACAGCCCCCACCGCCTCATTCGTTTGCAGAATGCGTTGGGACAGCGGCTGTGGACGAGCACCGTCCAGCCTTCCGTGTTGCAGGAGGCACTCAAAACAGCCGATGTGGCGATCGGCGCCATTCGCGGCACCGGTCAACGGGCACCGTTGATTGTATCCGAGCCGATGGTTGCGGGAATGCGCCGCGGAACGGTCGTTGTCGATGTCACCATCGACCGAGGCGGCTGCTTCGAAACCAGCCGGGTGACCTCGCACGAACGCCCCACCTTCACAGAACTGGACGTCATTCACTATTGCGTACCCAACATCCCTTCCCGGGTGAGCCGAACGGCATCGAAAGCCCTGAGCAACATCATGGCCCCGTTGCTGCTGGAATTTGCGGCCGATGGCGGTGTGGATGATGCCATTCTCAAGAATCCCTTCGCGCGTTCGGGCATCTACATGTTCCAGGGCAAAGTGACCCATGCAGGCCTGGCAGAAGAGTCGGGGTTGGCCCACAAGGACCTCGACCTGTTGTTAGGGACGTTCTGATTTTGCTGTCGCGCTGCCGGAAACCACCTTTTTGATTTCATTGAGCTTCATGAGCGCCTCGACCGGGGTCAAGTTATCGATGTCCAAGTCGAGGATTTGCTCCCGCACCTGCTCCAAAACAGGGTCATCGAGTTGGAAAAAGCTCAGCTGCACATCGGAAGCCATCGACACGTCTGGGACTGGGGGCAAGGGTGTGGACTCGTTGTCCAATTGCTTCCGGCTTGATTCCAGTTGCTTCAGCACCTCCTTGGCCCGCCGCAAAATGGGGGTGGGCATTCCGGCCAATTGCGCCACATTGATGCCGAACGAGTGGTTGCTGCCGCCTTGGGCGAGCTTGCGCAGAAAGATGATTTTACCATCCACTTCGCGTACGGTCACATTCAAATTCACCACGCGGTGGAATCGCTCTTGCATGGCGTTTAGTTCGTGGTAGTGGGTGGCAAAAAGGGTCAGCGCCTTGTGCGGGTGTTCATGCAGGTATTCGGCAATGGACCAGGCGATGCTGACGCCATCGTACGTGCTCGTTCCCCGTCCAATCTCATCCAGCAGCACCAAACTCCGAGTGGTCAGGTTGTTCAGGATGGCGGCGGTCTCGTTCATTTCCACCATGAAGGTCGATTCTCCGGAAGAGATGTTGTCCGATGCCCCCACCCGGGTGAAAATGCGGTCCAAGATCCCAAGGTCTGCAGATGCGGCCGGCACGTATCCGCCCATTTGTGCCATCAGGCAGATCAACGCTGTCTGCCTTAGTAACGCCGATTTACCGGCCATGTTCGGCCCGGTGATCATCAGGATTTGGTTGCTGTCAGAGTGGAGTGTAACGTCGTTGGCGATGTACGGTTCGCCGGGTTTGAGCGCACGTTCAATGACCGGGTGACGCCCGTTTTTGATTTGAATGCCTTGGGAATCGTTCAGCCGCGGACGTACGTAGTCGTTGTCTATCGCCACTTGAGCGAGGCCCGTGAGGGCGTCCAACGCGCCGATGACGTGTGCGTTCTGCTGAAGGTCCCCGATGTGCTCAGCCGCCCCTTGAACGAGGTTGTGAAAGCAAGCCAGTTCCAATGAAGCGGTGCGATCCTGCGCATCGAGGATTTTGGCTTCGAGTTCCTTGAGCTCTTCGGTGATGTACCGTTCGGCTTGGGTCAGGGTCTGCTTGCGAATCCATTCCGCCGGTACCTTGTCTTTGTGCGTGTTGCGCACTTCGAGGTAATAGCCAAATACCTGGTTGTACGCGATCTTTAGGGAGGAAATGCCCGTACGCTCCGTCTCCCGCGCGCAGATGGCGTCGAGCGCAGCTTGGGCATTGCTTTTCAGCGTGCGCAGCTCATCAAGTTCAGCGCTCACGCCTTGTTCGATGACTTGGCCCTTTGCGGGGTTGACCGGGGGCTCCTCGACCAATTCTGAACGCAAGCGCTCAAGTAGTTGGTCGCACGGGGTCAGCCGTTCGAGGTAGGGCAGAAGGGGTGCTTCCCCGGCCGACAGCGCCGCAATGGACTGCACGGCTTCCAAGCCCTGCCGGAGTTGCCCCAACTCACGCGGGTTGATGCGCCCTGTGCTGGCTTTCGAAGCGAGTCGTTCGAGGTCGCCCGTGGATTTGAAAAGTGCTTGGAATCCAGTACGCAAGTCTTCGTCGCCATTGAGGCACTCCACTGCGTCCAGGCGTTGGTTGATGCCACCGACATCCGTCAAGGGCATGATCAGCCACCGCCGGAGCATCCGCGCCCCCATGGGAGATCCGGTTCGGTCGATGGTCTGGGCCAACGAAGTGCCGTCGTTGTGGTTGGGCCGGACGAGTTCGAGGTTGCGGATGGTGAACCGGTCCATCCACAACGTGCCGTCTTCACGAAGCGTGCGAATGGTACGGACGTGCTTGGGCCGGTCGTGTTTGGCGTGGTCGAGGTAGTGAAGAATAGCCCCGGCCGTGAGCAAAGCCAAGGGCCGTGCATCGAGTTGAAACCCCTTGAGGGATTTGTTTTCGAATTGCTTTTGGATGCGCTCCTGGGCATAATCTGGTTTGAACACCCAATCGTCTAACCGGCTCAAGTGCCAGTCGCTGCCGAATCGTTCGGCAAATGCCGTGGCCTGGTTTTTTAGCACCAACACTTCCGCAGGCTGGTGTGCGCGAAGCAATCGATCGATGAGTGCTTCATTGCCTTCGGCCGTGGCAAAGTCGCCCGTCGAAATGTCGAGGAGCGCGAGGCCATAACCGGTTTTGTCGCCGTGCACGGCTGCGAGGTAGTTGTCGGTCCGAGCATTGAGCACCTGGTCGTGAAAAGCGACCCCCGGGGTGACCAACTCTGTGACACCGCGTTTGACGATGCCAACGGCTTTTTTCGGGTCTTCGAGTTGATCACACACGGCTACGCGGTGGCCCGCTCGTACCAACCGCGGGAGGTAGGTATCCAGCGAGTGATGGGGAAAGCCAGCGAGTTCTACTTCGCTCGCACTTCCGTTTCCTCGTTTCGTCAATACGATGTCCAGTACATCTGCCGCTTTGACGGCGTCGTATCCAAAGGTTTCGTAGAAATCGCCCACCCGAAAAAGGAGCAGCGCTTCAGGGTAATCGGCTTTGACCCGATTGTACTGCTGCATAAGGGGTGTCGCTTTCTTGGCCATGGGGCTTAGGCCACGCGCAACCCGGACTGCTGGTTATCGGTGAAGTGTTTTTCGGCGAATGTGCGGGTGACCGTCAGCTCTTTCTCCCCGGTTCCCGGGAGCTCAAACATGGAATCGTTCAACACGGCTTCCATGATGCTGCGAAGGCCGCGTGCGCCGAGTTTGAATTCGACGGCTTTCTCCACCATGTAATCCAACCCTGAGGCGTCAAACTTGAGGTCAATGCCGTCCATTTTGAACAGCTCGATGTATTGCTTGCACAACGCGTTCTTGGGCTCGGTCAGGATTTGTCGAAGCGCTGAGGCGTCAAGCGGGTTTAGGTGCGTCAACACGGGGAATCGACCAATGAGTTCCGGGATCAATCCAAAGCTCTTTAGGTCGGCAGGTGCGGCGTATTGGAGCAGGTTTGCGTCGTCGATGTGGTCCTCGTCGTTCTGGTACCCGATGGAAGCGCGGTTGACGCGCCGTTCGATGATTTTTTCAATGCCCGCGAATGCTCCACCGCAGATGAATAGGATGTTCTTGGTGTTGATGGAGATGAGCTTCTGCTCGGGGTGTTTGCGGCCGCCTTGTGGGGGTACGCTCACTTCGGCCCCTTCGAGCAGCTTCAGGAGCGCTTGCTGAACGCCCTCGCCGCTCACATCACGCGTGATGGAAGGGTTGTCGCTTTTGCGCGCGATTTTGTCCACCTCGTCGATGAAAACGATGCCGCGTTCGGTTTGCTCAACGTTGTAATCCGCCGCTTGGAGCAGACGTGATAGCACGCTTTCAACGTCTTCACCGACGTACCCCGCCTCCGTCAATACGGTGGCGTCAGCGATGCAAAACGGTACGTCGAGCATGCGGGCAATGGTGCGCGCCAACAAGGTCTTTCCGGTTCCCGTTTCACCGAGCAGAATCACGTTGGACTTGTCGATTTCGATTTCGCTGTCGTGCGTGGGATTGAGGATGCGCTTGTAGTGGTTGTACACCGCCACACTGATGGTCTTCTTGGCCTCCTCTTGGCCAATGACGTAAGTATCGAGGTGCTCCTTGATTTCTTTCGGAAGCTTGAGGGAGAACGCTGCACCAGCAGGTGCGGCTTTTTTCTCCTCGCGTAAAATGCCATCGGCCTGCTCGATGCAATGGTCACAGATGTGGCCCGTAACGCCGGCAATCAAGACTTCAACGTCTTCCTTGCTGCGCCCGCAGAATGAACAGTGGATGGGGGTATCACTCATCGCGGTGAAGCTTATTTGCGTTCGAGGACTTCGTCGATCATGCCGTACTCCTTGGCTTCGGATGCAATCATCCAGTAATCACGGTCGGAGTCGTTCCACACTTTCTTTTCGGTCTGGCCGCTGTGGTGGGAAATGATGGCGTAGAGTTCCTTCTTCAGTTTCTGGATTTCACGGGCAGTGATTTCAATGTCAGAAGCCTGACCGCTCGCTCCGCCGAGGGGCTGGTGGATCATGACCCGGCTGTGCTTCAAGCCCGTTCGTTTTCCAGCAG
>DJYV01000054.1:14643-22181 GCA_002448555.1 Flavobacteriales bacterium UBA6969 | reverse complement strand
GCACATGTTCATGCACGGCGGCCTTGGGCATATTTTCTTCAACATGTTCGCTTTGTACATGTTCGGTGGGCAGCTCGAGCGGCTGTGGGGACCCCAGCGGTTTTTGAATTACTACATCATCTGCGGCCTGGGCGGATTTTTCTTGCATGAGCTGTTCGTGGGGATTGAGCTGAACAACGTGTACGGTACCTTCTTCCCGGCATTTGACCAGCCTTCGGGCGTTTCGAATCAGTTGTGGGCGATGCAATTGGATGCGGAATTTGGTCGCGTGGTTGGTGCATCCGGTGCGGTCTTTGGCATTTTGTTGGCCTTCGGGATGTTGTTTCCGAATACGCGGCTGATGCTCCTGTTTCCACCCATTCCAATCAAGGCGAAGTATTTTGTCATTGGTTACGGTATTTTGGAATTGAGCCTCGCACTGGACAATGCGTCCGGCGACAACGTGGCCCACTTCGCCCACTTGGGCGGCATGTTGTTTGGCTACATCCTGCTCAAGCGGTGGCAAAAAGAACGCGGCACGTTTTACTGATTGCAGCAAGGGATGTGGGATGACTTGAAACGCCAATGGGAAGCCGGGAGCATGTTGACCCGGTTGATCTTCGCTAACGTGGGCGTGTTCACGGTGATCATGACGCTCCGGTTGCTCACCACGTTTGGTGCGCTGGACAGCGGTTGGGTTAATGGCGTATTCGGGTTGGCTACTTCATGGAAGGCCGACGTGTTGATGTGCCGACCGTGGTCCGTCATCACGCACATGTTTGTGCACGTGGACATTTGGCACATGGTTATCAACATGGCGTGGCTGTACTGGATGGGCCGCATGTTCATGGTCCAATTCGGCGCACGGCGCTTGCTCAGTACCTACATGGTGGGCGGATTGGCGGGATTCGCTGTGTACGCGGTGGCTTCCAACTTGGCTCCGGCGTTCCAGCAAAGCACGTTTGCCTACGGTGCGAGTGCAGCAACCATGGCGATCATGGCTGCGACGGCCACCGCCAACCCCAACACCAATGTGCGCCTGTTTTTGCTCGGTGCGGTGCCGCTGAAGTACCTCGCCATCGGCTGGGTGCTGCTTGATTATTTCGCCCTCGGCAACGGGGCCAATGCTGGCGGCAACCTCGCGCACCTTGGCGGCGCGGCTTTTGGCTACCTCATGATTAAGCAATCGCAAGTCGGTCGGGATTGGGTGGGGTGGTTTGAGCGTCTGGTCGATGCCTTCATGGGCCTCATTCAAGGTGGGGGTATCCCGACGCCGAGAAAGAAAACGCCCTTCCGAAAAGTCAAGGACAGCCGCTCCACGCGCGTCAAAAGCGATGAGGATTTCAACCGCGAGAAGCGCGAGCATTCCGAACGAATGGACGCCATCCTCGACAAAGTATCCAAGCACGGGTACGAGAACCTGACGGCTGAAGAAAAGGACTTCCTCTTCCGGCAATCCAACCGATGACGGCGAAGCGCTCCACCTTTCGACCGGTGTGGTCCCTTTTGTTTTTGCTCCCAGGAGGAATGGGGGTGATTTTGGCTGAACTGGCGGTGCGGGTGCCCCCGGTGGACGTGCCGGTGCTGGCGCTGTTTGGGATGGCTTACCCGCTGGCCTCGGGTGCACTCATCATTGGAACATTGGGGGCGCTGTGGTCCCGCCGCTGGAAAGCGGGCCTGGCCGGTGCACTCCTCCTCGCCTTGAGCTGGCCGCATGCAACGGCGACCTGGGGCAGTTTCGAAGGACCGAGCGACGCCGAGGCGCAGGAACTCAAGGTGGTGACGTGGAACGTGCGTCAATTCAATCGGTACGCTTGGATTGAGCGACCGGGCGTTCGGGATTCGATTTTGGGCTACCTCGCGGCCCAGGAAGCCGATGTCATCTGCTTGCAGGAGTGCTTCTTGGAAGATCGCCGACAGCCGTGGATGTCAGCTGACCGGCTGCAGCAAGCCACAGGGCTGACCCACTGGGAAGAGGAGTTCAAGTTGGGGCGTGGACAGGACAAACTGTTCGGATTGGCGGTGCTTTCGCGGTACCCTATACTGGCCAAATCGGCCATTCGGTTTGACAACGACAAAAACAACAGCGGCATGTACGTCGACCTCCTCGTCTCGGGGGATACGGTGCGCGTGCACAACATGCACCTGAGCAGCATCGGTTTTGAGAAAGAGGATTACGAGGATGCCCGCAATGTGCAGGACGAGGCTGCGCGTTCACGGCTTTACAACCAGTTGGCCGCCGCGTGGCAAAAGCGAACGGACCAAGCCGAGCAGGTCGCGGCATCGGTGGCGGAAAGCCCGCACCCGGTGATTGCCGTAGGGGACTTCAACGATACGCCGGTATCCTATGCGGCGCACCGGTTCAGTGCCCACCTTCAGGATGCGTACCGTTCGGCGGGAGTATTCCAAGGCCCGCTGCTGGGCGCTACCTACATCGGTGATCTGCCGTTTTTGCGCATCGATCAGGTGTGGGCGAGTCCGGGGTTGGACGTGTTGGACTACCAAACGGGCCGCGTCGAACTATCCGACCACCGCCCGGTCTGCGTGGCATTTCAGTGGGGGGAGTGATTAAGCGAGGCGCCCCTTGTCGGCGTCGCGTTTCCGAAGGGCTTCAATGCCGGCGATGTGCATCGCGATCAGCAAGAAACCGTAGACCAAGTCATCGGCGGGCATCGTAAAGATGCGCCAGCCCGTGTTGTGCCCGGGATGGTACCAGACGATTTGGTCGGTGATGGAGGCGGCGTCGTTGTGGATGAAGGGTTTTCCCCAAAACGACAGACCGGTCAGGACGCCATTGGAAATCACAAACGGCACCAACAAAACGAAGAAGGCCAACCACAAATCGGCCATGAATGGCTTGGCGTTGCGCTGAGCCCACACCAGCCACGCCAGGGTGAAAAGCGACGTCAAGCAGATGTAATTGCGCGGGAAAAACACCACCACCAAGGCCGCACAAATCAGGATCGCGGAAATGGTCAAGGTGGTCTCGGCGTGCTTGAGCGGGTTCCGTTTCACATAGTGCTGCAGGGAGAAATAGGTGAACACGCTGCAGTAGGGAATGCATACAAAGAAGAGCAGCTCCTCAAAGGGCAGCCCCAAGATGGACGGGCCGAGCAGGTAGTCGGAGTTGAATGCCCAAATTCCCATTTTGGTGAAAATGACGTCCCATACAATGAAGAAAGCAGCAACGGAGAGGTTGACGCGGAAGAAGTATTTCCACTTCTTGTAAAACTGCACGTTTTTATCAAAGCTCAACAGCAGCGGCAAGGCCAAACAGCCCAAGTTCACCGCGAGGTACAAACCGTTGAATTCGTACCACATTATCCCAGGCTTGATTGGCGTTTGGCGCGCATGGCTTTGCGGGCATCAGCGAAGTATTTCCAAGGCACCCAGAGCATGCCAAAGCATTCTCCGTCCTCTTTGCTGAGGTGTTTGTGGTGCACCTTGTGGGCCTTGCGGATGGCCATCAAGTAGACGTTTTCTGTGCGCGTGAAAATCTTGAACCGCTGGTGGATGAAGATGTCGTGGACGAGGAAATACGCCAAGCCGTAGGCGGCAATGCCGGTGCCGATCCAGACACGGAAGTCGCCTCCGGCCATGGACCCAGTGATGAAGCACCAGGCACTGGGCACCGCGAAAATCAAGAAGAACGCGTCGTTTTTTTCAAAGAATCCCGGCTCATGGACGTGGTGGTCTTCGTGGAAATACCACATCAACCCGTGCATCAGGTACTTGTGTGCGACCCACGCCACACCTTCCATGGTGACGAAGGTGGCGAGCACAATCAGAGCGGGTGAGAGGTAGATCAGCGTGTCCATGGAAACCAATTCAAAAAAACGAAGAAGAATACAAAGATGGCAACAAGCAATCCCGTCCCGATGTTTTCTCGCCGCTGCCGGGGGAGCAGGTAAAACACAAAGCTGATTCCCCACCACGATGCGTAATTGAACCACGGCACATGAACGCCTTCCCACGCCCACCATCCAGCCTGGATGGCCACCGGTTCGATGAGGCCGTCAAAGGCCGTCATCAAGGTCGCGGCGATGAGGGCCCGCACCAGCTTTCCCCTGACGGTTTCGGCCCCCCACTGCAAGCGGTTCATGAGCCGATCCGTCCACCATCCACACCCCATGAGGGAAATCCACCAGAGCGCCCCGAGGATCAATGGCACGCCCGCCACCATGGGCCCCAAAACCGTTCCGTAGCTGTAGTTGCCAAAGAGGTAGCCGGTCTGTACGCCAATGATTTCGACGGCGATTCCACCGGCAAACGCGACGACCCATGTCCAATGCCGTTCTTCCCAATCGGCCCAAAAGGCGAGCACCCCGTTGACGAGGAGATTAACCGCGGTGAAATCGAGGAAGTACTGTCCGTACCCCGCAAGGATGCCCGTCACACCGACGGCGTGCAGCAACACCATGATCCGGGGGATCCAGTACCGTTCAAAACTCGCTGTGTTCATGGCCGCTGTTCGATGAGGTCAGACGTGATGCGGGCGCTGAGCAGACACAAGGGAATGCCGCCGCCTGGGTGCACACTTCCGCCACTAAAGTACAATCCTTCCAATTGGGTGGAACGGTTGCGGTGGCGGAGAAAAGCTGAAAGCCGGCTGTTGGAACTGGCTCCATACAATGCGCCGAGGTGGGAACTGGTCCGCGATTCGATGGTCGCCGGGGTGAAGTGCCGTTCGGTTTCGATGAGCGGCTCCACGTCGACACCCAGGGTGCGTTCAATCTTGCGCAAAACCGCTGCCCGAATTTGCGGCAACTGCGCCTCGACGCCGGCGGGATCTGCACCAACATTGACCATCACAAACCAGTTTTCGCCACCCTGCGGTGCGTCATCGGGCTTGAGTTTGGAGCTGATGTGGATGTATACCGTCGGGTCGTCGCCCGGATGGCCATCCTGCTGAATGGTGTCGAATTCGGTTCGGTAGTCCTGGCTGAACAGGATGTTGTGGAGGTGCAATTCCGGTCGCTCGGTGCGCACGCCCCAATAGAAGATGACTCCGCTTGTCGACCGTTCTTGTCGGAGGATGTTTTCCGGTGCTTTCAGATCGGGCAGAAGGGTGCGGAACGTCGGCCAGATGTCGGCATTGGAAACAACCGTGTCCGCTGCAAACGTGTGCGCGTGGCCATCGGCATCTTCACATCGCACGCCGGTGACGCGCGCGCCATCGTGTTCGATGCGCTGGGCGCGGTGACCGAATCGGTAGTCCACACCGAGCGCGACGCCCAGTGCATGCAAGTGCCGGGTGATGCCGACCATGCCGTTTTCCGGAAAAAAGGTGCCCTGGCCGTGCTCTAAGTGGGGTATGACGTGCATCATAGCGGGCGCACGGTGCGGGTCGGAGCCGTTGTAGGTCGCGTACCGATCAAACAGCTGCACGAGGTGTGGCTCGCGCAATTGACGCCGATTCCAGCGGTGCAGGGTTCCGAACCAGGGGAGGCGATGGGCGAAACGGGCGGCTGCGCGCCATTTGCCGGTTTTGCGGCGGCTCCACTCGTGCAGGCTCTGCTCTAGAAAGATGCGCCGGGTGGCTTCGAAGGAGGCCGAGCTGTGCGAGAGGTGTGCAGCCACTCGGGGTGCCGGCACGTCAAACTCAGATGCACAGGCCTCGCAGAACGCCTCGCGATCGGACCACGCCGTCAGGCGCTTACCGTCCTCCCAGAAGTAATGGGTCGACCGGTCCAATCGCTGGTACGTAAAGGGCGGAGGGAGGTCGGCATCGGGCGCCGCTTTCTCCCGGGCGAGGGCGTCGAGTTCAAGGACCAGTTCTGGCCAAGTGAATAACGACGGTCCGACATCGAATCGGTAACCGCCATGGGTCTGCTCGCGCAGCTTGCCACCGGGTTCCTCCGCCGCTTCAAGGACGGTCACCCGGTGCCCTTGTGCAGCCGTGCGAATGGCCGCAGCCATGCCCGCCACACCGGCGCCAATGATGACGGTGCGATTGGACCCTTCGGCCATCAAGCGGAATGTTGGAGCTTGGCGAGCTTGTCTTTTACCTCTTGGAAGCAAATGCGGAACCAGACTGTGAAGTTGGCCGGGTATTGCTTCAACTCGTACTCCAAGTCTTCCAAGCTGACGTAGCGGTAACTGGCGACCTCCTCTGGATTAGGCTCGGGCGCCGTGTCCGAGTATCCGATGAGCACGTGGTCCAATTCGTGTTCGATTAAGGCATTGGAAAACTCACTTCGGTACTGGAATTGGAACACCGGCGTCGCTTGGCAGTACATGCCCATCTCTTCTTGCAACCGGCGCATGGCCGCTGCTTCCGGGGTTTCGCCTTGCCGGGGGTGGCTGCAGCAGGCGTTGGTCCACAAGCCGGGGCTGTGGTATTTGCCCCACGCGCGCTGTTGCAGCAGCCACTCGCCTTTGCTGTTGAAGACGAAAAACGAAAAAGCTCGGTGAAGCAGTCCTTTCTCGTGGGCTTCCATTTTCTCCATCAAGCCGATTTCCTTGTCGTTGGGGTCGACCAAGACCACCATATCCGTGCCGACGGTGGGTTGCATGTTATCGTTTGGAAGCGTCATCGTTGAGGTGCTGTAGGAAAGTTAAGGCAAAAGCGCCCTGTTCGGCATCGTCGGCCCAATAGCCGTTATCCAATGCGGTGGCTACGCGGCCGGCGTCTTCGTCCATGTTGCCTGCATAATCCAAGAAAAACGGTACAGACCACTGAATGGAAAGCCGAAACAGCCGCAATTCCGGATGGTCCGGATCAGTTGCAATGGCCGCCTCCAAAGGGTCGCGTTGGGAGAGGAACGTCTGGAGTTTCGCGAGCGGGTTGAACTGCGTTTCGGCCCGCATCATGCGCGCCGTGGCGAGCAAGCCTTGCGCAAAGGCATTGGTGGAATCGCTTCCAACCCAAAGTTCGGCGGTACGATTAAAGGCCGCGACGACTTCACTGTTGGCCGGTGCCAAGCACGCTGCTCGGTAGGCCGTTCGGACTTCCGTCAAGGACGGAGTGTGTTGAGCATTCGCCTTAGTGCAAGTCAACGCCAAGGCGAGCCCCAACAACAAGCTGGTTGCGGCCGGCACGCGCACCATTACAACAAGTTAAAGCTGTGGCGGAGGTAGGAGCTGACAGCCAATGTGGCTTTGCGCGCATTGGGAATGCGGATGCGTTCCTCCATGATGCGGTTGCTGGGGAGCGACCGGATTTTCTGGAACAACCGCTGGTAGTAGATGTACGCCAAGTAGACACCGAGGCGGCTGGATTGCGGCAGCTGGACGATGCCTTTGTAGGCTTCTTGAAAATCTGTACTGATCTCTTCTTCGATGCGCGCCTTCGTGTCCTCGTTGAACGTCGTCATGTCCACATTCGGGAAATACGTTCGGCCCATCTCGGCGAAATCCGCTTTCATGTCCCGCAGGAAATTGATTTTCTGGAATGCAGCGCCCAGTCGCTCGGCGTACGGCTTCAATCGCTCGTACTCGGCTTGGTCGCCGTTGACAAAGACCTTCAGGCACATCAAGCCCACCACTTCAGCAGAACCAACGATGTATTCCTCAAATCCGTTGCGGTCGTAATCGAGCTTGTGCAGGTCCCATTCCAT
>DJYV01000054.1:7183-14253 GCA_002448555.1 Flavobacteriales bacterium UBA6969 | reverse complement strand
TCTTGAAACGCGTGCAAGATGGGGTTGAGGCTGATTTTGTCGTTCAGGGCATTTTCCGTGTCTTGCTTGAACCGCTCAAACAAGACGGCTTTTTCGGCATGGTGGAACGTATCGACAATTTCATCGGCAAAACGCACGAATCCATAAATGGAGTAAATCGGCTGACGAAGGGTCGGTCCCAAGAATCGGATGCCCATGGAAAACGAGGTGCTGTACGCCTTGGTGGTCAATACGCTGCACGCACGGCACACGTCATCGTATAGCTGAATTCCGGTCATGAGATGGTAACAATATACGGGTGGAATTGGTTCAATTGACTGCTACCGCCTGATTTAATAGGTAGCTATGTGCCTCATGACCAACTACCTCGCCGCTGATGAGACTTGGTGGGACCCCCGGTCCGGGAGTGGTCAATTGGCCGGTGAAAAACAGTCCGGGGAGCTTGCTTTTCATCTTGGGTTTCCAAAATGCGGTCTGGCGCAAGGTGTTGGCCAGCCCGTATGCGTTGCCCTTGAACGCACGGTAGTCCTCTTGGAATTCTTCGTGGGCGAACGAACGCTTGTATACGATGTGCGGGCGGATGTCCAAGCCCACATGCTGTTCCAACCTGTCACACATTTCATTGAAATAGCGATCGCGCAATCCGGGCTCGTCCTTCAAATCCGGTGCGAGCGGGATGAGGAAGAACATGTTTTCCCATCCCTCTGGCGCGATGCCGTTATCCGTTTTCGAGGGAGCGCTCACATAAAAGAGCGGATTGTCCGGCCAGGACTGCGTGTCGTAAATCGTCTCGGCGTGAGGACCGAATGGCGTGTCGAAAAACAGGTTGTGGTGCTGGAGCTTGGGCACGCGGGTGTTGACCCCAACGTAAAAAAGAAGTGAACTCGGTGACATGACCCGGGAGTCCCAGTACGCCGCATCATACCGGCGCCACTTCGTGGGCAACAAGTGCTGTTCGACGTGGTGGTAGTCGGCACCGGCAACCACGGTCGGGGCGGTCCAGTGCGTGCCGTCCTGCAGTTCGACCCCAGTCACGCATTGGCCGTCGTCGGTGATCTGCTTGACGTCGCAGTTGTAGTGGAACCGCACGCCCTTCTTTTCGGCCACCCGCACCATGGCGCGCACGATTTCGTGCATGCCCCCCATCGGATACCACGTCCCGAGGACGGTGTCGGCGTAATTCATGAGGCTGTACAAGGCTGGAGTTTTTTCCGGCTTGGCACCCAAGAACAGCACCGGGAATTCGATGATCTGCAACAAGCGTTCGTCGCTGAAGTACTTGCGGGCGTGCTCACTGAAGCTGCGTAGGAGGGTCAGCTTCGTGGATTGCTTGAGGGTCTCCCAAGTGGCAAACTCCATCACGCTGTGGGCGGGCTTTTGGACAAACCCGTTCATGCCGATTTCGTACTTGACCTGCGCCTCGTCGAGGAAATCTTGCAGGGCATCGCCCGCACCGGATTCGATGGCGTCGAAGGTCGCCTTGAGCTCGCCGAGATCGGCCGGGATTTCGACCGGTCCGTTGTCAAACCAAACGGTGTAAGAAGGATCGAGCCGCACGAGGTTAAATTCCTTCTGCACGTCGCTGCCAAATTTTTTGAAGTAGGCTTCAAAGACGTCGGGCATCCAGTACCAACTCGGCCCCATGTCGAACGTGAACCCTTCGGCTTCGAAAACCCGCGCTCGCCCACCCGCGTGGTCATGGCGCTCGAGCAAATCGACTTGGTGGCCCAGTTCCGCCAGTTGCGTAGCGGCAGCGATGCCGGCGAAGCCTGCTCCGATGACGAGCGCTTCAGAAGGATTGGTGGTTGCCATGGACACAAAACAACGCTTTTCAGGCACTTGTTCAACGCATGAGCGGAAACTTGACCGGTATCAAATTGTACTTTTGTGGTATGATTGAAGGGCACCTCTTTGATTTAGTGGCATTTGGTGCCCATCCGGACGATGTGGAATTGTTTGCGGGTGGGACCTTGGCCAAAAGCGTGGCCCAAGGATTGCGTGTGGGCATTGTTGATCTTACGCGGGGCGAACTCGGCACCCGCGGCACTGCCGAAACACGCAAAGCAGAAGCCGCTGCTGCCCAGGCCATCTTGGGCGTTGAGCACCGTGAAAACCTCGACCTCGGAGACGGGTTCTTCGAAGTAAACGAGGAGACGTTGCGCGCCGTCATTGAAGTGCTCCGTCGACTGCGCCCGCTTCGCGTCATCGCCAATGCCCTGAGCGATCGCCACCCGGATCACGGCCGCGGTGCCGAGCTCATCCACCGCGCAGCGTTCCTCAGCGGCCTGCCCAAAATCGACACCAGCCAAGAAGCGTGGCGGCCCCAAGCGGTCTACCACGGCATTCAGGACCATTGGCTGAATCCGGATTTTGTGGTGGACATTGAAGGGTATGCGGAAGTCAAGGCGCAGGCCATTGCCGCTTATGCCACGCAGTTCCACCGGCCGGACTCGGATGATGCTGAGCCGGCGACCCCGATCAGTTCTCCTGAATTCTTGGAACACCTGAAGGCCCGCGACGTCGCCATGGGGCGGTTTGCTGGCGTGAAGTTGGGAGAGGGATTTCAGGTGAAGCGCCCGCCGGCTGTCGAGGGATTGGGGGTGTTGGGGTGATTACCGCTCACACCGCCACCAAGCGACCAACAGGCCTGCACACTGAACAGCGGCTGCAGCCGATGCTGCCCACGCGGCGCCTACCGCGCCGAATTCAGGTGACCACTCGCGGGCCAAAACCAACAGCGTAATCAACCCCAGTCCTGAGGTTGCAGCGTTCCAGTGATGCTTACCAATTCCGGAGAGGTGGTGGGCAATGATGGAAGCTGCAGCACCGAAGAGCGCTGCCGGAGCGAGCGCGTGCACTACGGGTTGGATGCCCTCAAAGCCGAAGGCCCACGCGAACCACTTGTCTGGGATCAGGACTGCAAACGTGAGCAGGGCGGCGGTTCCAAGGAGGGCCTTTCGGAGGGCTGCGCGTGTAGCCTTCAACCGGATAGAGCGGTTTTGTTCAGCTGCGGTGCGCGTGTAAACCAACGGCGCGAGTGCGCGCGGAACCAGCCACATGGCCTCGAGCCCGTAATAAGCAATGGAATACACGCCCGAGGCGGCAAGGCCGGCCGAACTTTGGGCGAGAATGCTGAGGTTGGAACGGTTGGTGAGCATTTGGAGCAGCGCCCCCGTTTGGGCGGAACGTCCGAATTTCCACAACTGCCGCACGACCTGCACTGGAGCGACGCTCTTGTCAGCTGCCGGCAACCTCCCTATCCAAAAAATGGACAGCGCCGCTGTGAAACCGAGGCTCACCGCCAACGCCCCAATGAAGGCTTCGATGGATTCCATGTGCATGGCGAAAAAAGCCACAAGCAGCCCCGCCAGCAGCAAGCCACCTTGCAGCACCTGAAGGACGTTGTGTTGGCGTATGCGGTGATCCGCCAGCAGCAATTGGCTGTGGAAGATGATGGCGCCTTGGAGCCAGCCCAGTCCGGCCATGGCACCAAAATGCTCTGCCGGTAACAATCCGGCGCTGATGCCGGCCCACGTTCCAAGCAGTGCAGAGATGACCAACCAGGTGTGTCCCGGGAGCAGCATAGCCCGAAGTGGGATTTCTTTTTGAAGGTAGACGACCGCACCACCGGCGAAAAACCCGCTGACGCCTGTAACGACCAAGATGCCCAATTGGATCCAAGCGATTTCGCCTTGTCCGGAGGCGCCCAGCACACGTGCGTTCAGCAAAATAACGGTGGTCGTAAATGCCAGGAGCAAGGCGCGGGTCGCGATGGAATGGCGTTCGTGGGAGGCGCTCATCGGGCGGTGGTTTTGCGGGTGATGGCCTCCCGGTAAACGTCATCATAGGCATGGGCAACGGCTTCAACGCTGAAGGTGCTTTCGGCGTATTGGCGCAGCGATTGAGGATTGAATTGGTCCGGATGTTGCGCCCATTGGATCAATGACTGGGCCAATGCAGATTCGTCCTCAGAGGCGATGAGCGTACCGCGCTCGGGAGCGAGGTGTTCTCGGATGCCTCCTACATCGCTTGAGAGCACGGGGATTCCACTTGCCCAGGCCTCGGGAATCACGCAAGGGAAATTCTCGTAACGGCTAAAAAGCAGAAGCGCATCGGAATGCCGCATGCGCTCCGCCACTTCGTCCAATGTGACCTCTCCGGAGATTTCGACCACGTCGTCGATGCCGAGTTCTTTCGCTTGCACCTGGTAGGGGGCGGGATCCCCGTCCCCTATGACGGCAACCCGCAGGTTGGAACAGAATTCCAATGCGATGGCTACAGCACGCAACAGGCCGCTGACGTTTTTCTGGTCGTCGCGCAGCGAGCTGATGTGAAGGGCATGAAACGTCCCGCGCTTCGGCACGTCATCTGTTGGTCGAAACAACTCCGTGTCAACCACATTCGGAACGACCGTGTACTTGCCCAGCATCCCGAATTTTCGCATGCTGTTGGCTAAATCCTTCGAAACAGGACACAGCACACGCGCCATTTTTCCTGTGAGCCTTATGGACCATTTGCCCCAAAAGGGAATGGATGAGCGTTGGTCGGCATGGTAGGCCGTCCAGTGTTCTGTGAGAACGAGTGGGACGCTCCATTTGCGAGCGAGTTTCCGCGCTGCACGTCCTGCTGGATAAGCAACGTGCAAATGAATCAAATGGAAATCCGAAGCCTCCTCGGCTGCGCGGAGCAAAGCGCGGGTGACGTGCCGCACGACCGGCCTGCGCGCTCTGAAATAGAAGATGCGCTCGGTGTACGTGCCGCAGTCGCGCACGGAATTGGCCGGGACGACCTCGCCGGCGGGCACTGCTGCCGCGAACCAAATTTCACCGCCGTTCAGTGTGGAAATGGCTTTGACGTGGCGCTCCACGAAGTTGCCCAAGGTGCCGTGCACCGCGCTGGGGTACCAGCTGGCAATGTGCAGAATGCGCGGAGTTGAGGCAGGTTCGGTAGCCATGGGAACCAAAGGTCGCAAGGATTTGGTTAATCATTAACGAATGCACTTCGTCTTTATTGAAGGAATCCCGTAACTTTCTACCATGCCTCGTATTTCATTGATTTTCATGTTGCTGTTGGGAGGAGCAACGGCCGCCTGGTCACAAGCCCCCACGTTCCACGCGGACATCGCGTCGATCATCTACCAGAATTGCACGGAGTGCCACCGCGCCGGTGAGATTGGGCCGATGCCCTTCACGACGTACCAAGAAGTGAGTGAATACAGCTCCTTTATCTCGTATGTGACGGCGACCAAATACATGCCGCCATGGACCCCCGATCCGGATTACTCCACGTTGCGCGGGGAGCGGTTTTTGACGGACGATGAGATCGAATTGCTCGCCGAATGGCATGAGGCTGGAGCCCCCGAGGGCGACCCGGCCGACAACCCGGGATTACCGGATTTTCCTGAGGGCAGCCAGGTAGGCGAGCCGGATGTGGTGATCTCGATGCCAAGTCCTTATGTGCATGGCGGGGACATGGCGGAGCAATACCAGGTGTACGTGCTGGAAACAGGCGTGACCGAGGAAACGGAAATTCGCGCGGTGGAAATCCGCCCTGAAAACGGAGCCATTGCCCACCACGCACTCATCGGGTACACCGAGAGTCCAACGTCGATTTCGGAGGCCGAGGCATTGGATGCGCAGACGCCTGAGGAGGGATACGAGAGCTTTGGAGACTATGGCGTGCCGGTAGAGGATTTTCTGTTCGGCGGATGGGCACCTGGCGTAGAGCCCACGGTTTTCCCGTCCACCATTGGGAAGAAAATTGGTCCCAACGGACGGTTCTTGCTGCAGATGCACTACGGGCCCACCCCGGTAGAAGAGTCCGATTTGACTGCGTTCAACTTGTTCTTCGCCGACGTACCGGTGCAGCGCGAAGTTGAACTGGAGATGATGACGCCGGCCAACCTATCGGAATCATTTTTCATTCAGCCCAATGAAATCAAAACATTCCACGGAACAGCAACTGTAGACGAGGACATTAGCTTGTTGAGTGTCATGCCCCACTGCCATTTGCTGGGCAAGGCGTGGGAAGTGTACGCGGTGTCGCCCAACCTAGCGGATACCATTCCGCTGATTTCCATTCCTGAATGGGATTTCAATTGGCAGGGGATTTACGATTTTCCGTCGTTGAAGCATGTCCCTGCGGGGTACACGATGCACGCCATTTGTACGTATGACAATACATCGGATAATCCCGACAACCCCAGCGATCCGCCGCAATGGACGAGTTGGGGCGACCTGACGGGCGACGAGATGTACGTCCTCTTTTTCCAATACGTGGAATACATGGAAGGCGACGAGAACATTACGCTGTCCACTGCAGATGAGGACACGCGCATCGTTTACCAAAACGATGTGCTATTCCCGGCGTGGCCGAATCCGGCGCGCGCAGGGCAGGAGGTGACGGTGAGTTGGCACCTCAACGAGCCCGTGGAGATGACGCTGGAGCTGTTGGATGTGCGTGGACGCGTCGTGGATACGTGGTTGCCCATGCAGTCGTTCCCGCGCGGTCATCACCAGCGTTCCTTTGTGCTGGATGCGCTGCAATCGGGCACGTACTTCTACCGGCTCACGACGGCCGATGGATTGGTCCGTAGCCACACGGTTCAAGTGGTGGATTGATGTGGCAGGTGTGGGTGTTTTTGGCGCCGCTGTGCCCGATTTGCCAGGACTATACGTATTATCTCAACGCCCTGCACGAGCAGTGGAGCGCTGCGGAAGATCCTCAAGTAGAACTCGTCGGTTGGTTTCCGAATCCTACCGTTACCGATGAGGCCATCGCCGAGTTTGCCGATCGCTATGCGGTGGAATGGGAAATGGCGCGCGATACGGTCGGTTGGTCGGAGGCGGTGGGCGCGCGGTTTACCCCAGAAGCGGCCTTGGTGAGCCCGGACGGAGAGGTGGTCTACCGCGGCCGCGTGAACGACCTGTACTACGCTTTGGGCAAACACCGTTCTACGCCCCGAAGTTCGGATTTGGCGCTCGCCGTTGAGCAAGCGCTGAGTGGCCTGCCAGTGGAGCCGGCGGAGACCGATGCCATTGGTTGCCCCATCCAAAATCGCCTCCCATTTC
>DJYV01000054.1:0-6792 GCA_002448555.1 Flavobacteriales bacterium UBA6969 | reverse complement strand
GCTCTCCTTACGGAGAAACGGTGGGAAGTACGACTTACCAAAAGAATTTCTTGCCGTCGGTGCAGACGCATGGAACATCACGGAAGAAGCGGCAATCTGTTTCATTAAGGCATATCGGTAGACTAAACTCCATTTTAGCCGATGATATGGTAGCCGCCGTCTACATGCCTTATTTCCCCTGTAACCCTAAGTTTTGGTTGTAATAAATGAACAACCTCTTTTGCCAGATCTTTGGGTGTCGCATTACCAAGGGGGCTTGATTTATCAGCCCTTTCTACATCAATAACATCTAATGTTGCGCTTCCAGCTTTACTGCCTAAGTAAGGAGAAAATCTCACAGCATTGACACGAATGCCATGAGTTCTTCCTAACTCATCAGCCAGTTCTATGGTTATTCTTTCAAGCGCAGCTTTTGCTACACTCATGTTACGATAAGGGTGAAAAGTAACTTTCTCAGCCGCGATATAGCTCAATGAACAGATCGAGCTTCCGTAATTGAGTAATTCATAATTCATTAAGTGCTTTACGATACGAACAAGCGAAAAAGCAGAGACACCGACCGTGTCATTGAATTCTTCAAGACTGACATCTAATAAAGGCTTCACAATTTTATTTCGAATCGTGCGATCCATGGCAATAGCATGTAAAAAACCATCAACTTCTAGTTGCTTCTTTTTTAATTCACTAACTAAGTCTTCAATGCTATTTTCGAGAGTAGCGTCAAGGAGAAAAACAGGGATGTCTTCCCCCAATTGAGTTTTTACAGTTTCTCTGAAAGTCGTTTCATTCGATTCGAGATAGGCTTTTGCTCTCGACGAAAGATTTTCGTGATGCCGTGTGATACCGAGCCCTGCGCAAACAACTTGTCCTCCTTGTTCTAATATCTCTTTTGCAGTAACAAGGGCGAGCGACTTTTCATCGGAAACTCCAGTTATTAAAAAGCGTTTGTTCTGTAGCATTTTTAAACTTTGTAAATAGCAGATCCCCATGTCCATCCAGCGCCAACGGCTGCAAAGAGCAAGATGTCATCATTTTCTAATTTCTCTTCCTTTATTGTTTCATCAAGCATTATTGGAATCGTACCCCCCGAGGTATTTGCGTATCGGTCCATATTGGTTTTGACCTTGCTCCACGGCAAACCGATAATATCCGCAGTTTTCTGTAGGATTCTGATACTCGGCTGATGCGGCACAAGGAATCGTATCTGATTTATTTTAAGATCACAGGATTTGAGTATTGTATTGATGGTTTGAGGAAGAACGGTTGTTGCAGCTTCGAACACGGCTCTGCCATCCATTTGAAAAAAATGCTGTCCGTTTTTTAATGTCTCTTCACTAGCGGGATTTTCTGAACCACCACCTGGAATTGTGAATCCATCTTTTCCTGACCCATCGGTGTGTAAGTCAAATTTTAGAAAGCCTCGATTCTCATCTGTGAAGCTCAAAACAATCGCCCCAGCGCCATCGCCGAAAAAAACAGAATCTTTTCGACTCCAATCTGTAATATTCGAGAAAGTGTCTGCACCGATAACTAGAACGTTTCGATACATTCCAGATTCTATGAACTGGCAGCCTGTGGCAATAGCAAAAAGTGCGCCTGAACAAACAGCGGCTATATCAAAGGCAGCAGCACGATGTGCGCCAATAATTTGTTGGATAGAACACGAAGTAGCAGGGGCAGGACGATCTGGAGTTGCAGTAGCTAAAATAATGAGATCGATTTCATCAGGATTCATTCGGGCGCTGTGCAGAGCTTTAATCGCAGCCTTGGCTGCTAAAACACTTGTTGCTTCTCCCTTAGAAATTCGCCGTTCTGCGATTCCCAGTTTCGAACGAATCCATTCATCTGAACTGCCGACCTTTTCAAAAAACTCATTTGACACCACGGTTTCGGGAACGTATGATCCAGTGCCGATTATCACTGCTCTTTTCATATTTCGTAAGATTCGGTCGAGGATACTGAATTCTCCTGATAAACCAATTTGATAATCTCAATTTCTTTGAAAAAAGGCCGAACAGGATATCGTGGTGAAAGAATCTAGATTTTATGAATCGGTGTCAATCAACGTTCCTAATAGAATGTTGTATTCAGCAAAACGAAAACAAACCAAATCTCCATTTTTTTGAGAAAAACCTACTTTTTCCGTCATTTTCGAGCAAAAAATGACCAACTTTTAATACATATTTACGGTCGCAAAGACTGTCAGTTGGAAACAGATTACTCGAACCCAGTGGGTCTGACTTTAACTGAATTTGCTGGAGGTTTTTAGCTTTTTATGGCAGCTAAAGTCTGGCAGTAAGTTTGGCAGTTGGGGGTTGCCTTGACTGATTTTTGCTCTGATCGTTCATTGTTTAATCAGTCAGATGAGAGACGCAGTCTCGACCATCCAAAATCGCCTCCCATTTCAGGATTCTTTAGCGTCTCAGGTTTTTGCTGGCGGGGTGCGTGGACTTTAGAAATCTCAATTATCTTTGCGCTCTCCTTACGGAGAAACGGTGGCTATAGCTCAGTTGGTTAGAGCACTGGATTGTGGTTCCAGGGGTCGTGGGTTCAAATCCCATTAGTCACCCATCAACCCTCGCTTCGGCGGGGGTTTTTTGTGCGTCAAGGTTGCGCTTGGGGTGGGAGCTACAGAAGATTCAACTCCATGCGATCTATTGGCTGGCTGGTTAGAGAAATTATTCACACGCCTATAAGCCAAACTGCAATAACAACCGCTGGAGACACTACAGTTATTAATAGAGCAACTGCGCCACCAATCACCAAAGGTTTGGTTCTTTTCGATTTGAGACGCATCTGTTCAATGGCAATGTCCATAAGCGCATTACTCGCTGTAAGGGTTATAGTTGTTTGGTTCAATTTAAAGTCGTGATAAGGGGAAACGCAAGCGGACCATTCCAACATATAATCTGCTTCGCACATTCGCCGCAGTCTCATATTTAAGAGATGGATTCGCTGTTTGCTGGCTCGTCTCAAGCGGTTTTCGATTTTTTTGTTTTGCCTTAGTAAAGCTCTCTCTGCACTCAATGAACCATTAGCCGATCGAGGCGAAACTTTGGCAGCAAACTCAGAGAAGGACAAGTCTGAGCCACCCAAAATTTTATTCTTCATTTGCTGAGTGCGGGCTAATTCAGCGACGAGCATCGCTGCTAGCTCAATATCTAAGACCACCATTTTATTGAGCTCGTCCGCTCTCCAATGCAGTTTTAAAACTTCTTTGTAAAGCGAATCATTTTGTGAGATTTTGATTTCAAGACTGTCACTTGAGAATAAATCTACAGGGCCTCGTGTAGCCTGAACTGGCGTGACGAAAATCAAAGCAGCTACAAAAAGAGTTACTCTCATGACCATTTCTATTCTCCTCCACGATATTATATGATTGGGCATATCATCCACCCTCAGCACAGGAACTTCTAGATTCCGAAGATATCCCAACGTCACCTGCATGCTGGCATGCCTAATGACTTGACAAACTTTACTACAATCTAGTCAACCTTTAGAAGGTATATCACACGTATTGGCACCGAAGAGGCGATAGATGTAACAGGTGCCAACAACAGCATTGAATAAAAGAACGCAGCCTACTGAACCAACTAGGGTTGCATACCACGACGGCTCAGGGATAAAGAATGACGGCAAAAGAAAAATTGAGATTACAAAACGGACTACACGCTCGGCCGAATTTTGATTAGTTTCTAATAGTTTCATTGGGACATTGGTTTGAATTCTAATTGTACATACTCAGATCCTGTAACGTTCACTTCCAAACGCTTCACCTTGACCTGTTTGACAGAATTGACGTAAGCTCTCAAGGTACTTTGCTGAGCTGAAATTCATATTCGCCATAAAGTCATCTGCATTATCAAAGCCCTCGTGGGTATAACGCACCCTCGTTTTTCCCTCGTTTTCGTCGAGGTGATACGACATGACATGGCCCTCAATTGGCATCGCCGACTCAACACACGTCCAAGCAATACAAGCATTTGGAATCAACTCGGTTATCTCGAATTTAAATCTGATCTCGCCAAATATCATTTCGAATGTCGCGCCCTTACGAGCTTCAAAAGGCTCTGTTTGTGAATACCAGGCCGTGATTCCTTCGTGAGTACTGATTGCTTTAAAGACTTCGCTGACGGAATCCTTGATATGGAAAAGATGTTGAATTTTGTGCATTGTGAGGCTGGTTTTAATTCGTTAATCTACGAGAGAATTAGGACTCATGTTAGCTAGGAAAAAATGAGCTGCCGAATAAACAATTTCTGTTTTTTGCTACTTAAAAAAGAAACTGAAAAATTCTCTCATGTCACGATTCTTTTTACCTCTACTTTTCGCAGTCCTATTCTTATGTGCGGGATTAGTACAAGCGCATGCTCAGTGCGATAACGCAGATTATACTATCCAAGCAAGTAATTTTTCTTATTCACCGAGTATGATCACGATTGAGTCTGGTCAAAGCGTAGCATTTCTTAATATGGGTGGATATCATGATGTCAATGGTCAGATAAATTCCATCACTGGAGCACCCTACAATAATCCTGAAGATTTTTACTTAAGTCCTGTTTCGGGTAACTCAAGTGGTGTATGCATCGGTGTAGTAGTTTTTGACATCGAAGGGACATATCAATATGATTGTAGTATCGGCAATCACGCGGCTTACGGCATGGTTGCCTCAGTTACCGTCGAAAGTATCGAGCTGCTCAGTGGATGCACCTACGATTTTGCATGCAATTACAATACTAATGCCGTCGTTGATGACGGCAGTTGCGAGATTTCTTCTTGCACACTTCAAGGAGACATAACGGGAGATGGGGCTGTAGCAGTGGACGACCTGCTGGTGTTACTTTCGGCTTTTGGACAATCGCTCTAGCAATATTGATCCGTTTTTCGCTCCGGTTGCCCTTTTTTTTGCTCCTTTTTACTCGAAACTGACCAAAAAGCGGGTTTTTTTTGTGCGTCAAGGTTGGGCTTGGGGTGGGAGCCAGCCCGGCCCAAATTTTTGCCCCCACGCGCGGGTAGAAGAAAGCAACGTCCAGCTGCATTCCCAGGATTCGACAGCGGCGCGTCCATCCTCCGTGATCTGGATGAGGTTGCGCGACCGGTGCTGAATGAATCCGGCGGCATTGAGGTAGAACTTGGCCCAGGCAATGCGACGCTGAATCAACGGCACGCCGCGCTTGTCGGTTTGGATGTGGAAGATGGAAGGGAGGGCGGTGAATCCATCTTGCTTTGCCGCTTGAAGCGCCGCTTGCTCCACCATGGGTTCGCCACTTGCTGCAAGCACCCGCAACAAGGGCAGGAAGCAATCTTCAACGGTGGGAATGGACAGCGTCATTGGAGTTTCCAACCGATGGAGGAGCCGAAAAGTTTCATCTCACCGGCGGGCGGGATGCAGCAGGGGTGGCCTGTAATTATTGAATTTGCCGTCATCCTCGGCATGTATTCTCTTGTATAAAACCAAATAAAACTTTGATAATAATCGATTAATTAGTAAAATTGGTTCGTACCTAACCAAAACCTACTTCGATGCTTCGCATTGCCACCCGCGTGGCCCTGGCGGCACTTCTCGTGTGTTGTACGGCCCTTTCCCTTCCTTTGTATGCCCAAGTCACCGCGATCACGGTGGAAACCGTTGAAGTGCATGACGGCATGGTCGGTAACTCGGATTTGACCGGGATGACGACCTACCACTTGTACGCGCAATTGACCGATTCGGCGGATTTTGTGGGAGCGGTCTACGGCAGTGCTGAAGAGCCCATTGACATTTCGACGACCACCTCCTTTTTCCAGCATCCTGCCGGCGGTTCGTTTGGCACAGACTTGAACGGTTTTTTCCTGAGCATCCTGCCTGACCTGAACTACGACAGCTGGTTGACCATTGGATTGGACTTGGCGCCATCCGGTGCCAACGAGGAGGGCATCTCCAGCCTCGGCATCATCGCGGAACAGACTGCCTTCGAGGCGGGTGAGAATTTTGTGTTGAACTCGGAAATTGGCGGAAGTTGGTTTGTGTTGCCTGGGAGTGACAACGGATTGGCCGGGGCCGATCAGCAAGTCTTACTGGCGCAAGTCACGACGAGTGGGCTGCTTTCGGGTCAACTCAATTTGCAGTGCTTCCTCGGAGGTAATCCATTTGACGAGCAACTGGCCACGTTTCAATTTGGTGCCGGCGCACCGGGATGTACAGCAGAAGACGCGTGCAATTACGATCCGGAGGCCAATTCGGATGATGGTTCGTGCTGGTTTGCGCCCGAGGGGTACAGCTGTGAATTGGAGTGCCTTGAGGACGCGGACGGCGATGGCGTGTGCGACCCCTATGAGGTGGCTGGGTGTGAGGATCCTGCGAGCTGCAATTTCGCCGAGGGGGTGACGGATCCCGTGGAATGTATCTACCCAGATTCGGGATACGACTGTGACGGGGCTTGCTTGGCAGATGCAGACGGCGACGGGGTCTGTGATCCGTTCGAGGTCGCCGGCTGTACGGACGCTGAGGCGTGCAATTTTGCCGCTGAGGCCACCGATGAAGACGGCAGTTGCACTTACCCAGCACCAGCGTACGATTGTGCGGGCGAATGCAACAACGACACCGACAGCGACGGCATTTGCGACGAATTGGAATTCCCGGGGTGCACAGACGAAAACGCCGATAACTACTTCCCGGCGGCTACGGATGACGACGGCTCGTGCTACACGTCCGGCTGCATGGACCCTGCGGCGTGTGATTTCAATCCGCTCGCCGATACTGCTGCTGAATGCACCTACCCGGAAGCCGGCTACGATTGCGACGGCGTTTGC
>DJYV01000060.1:11861-15559 GCA_002448555.1 Flavobacteriales bacterium UBA6969 | reverse complement strand
ATTACCATTTCTTCGGTCAATTCAGGAACCAATTCCGAATATTACGTTGACAACCAAGGTGGAACGGATGTCTGCATCAACGGATACACCGTTCCGTTCAAGGCTGAATACCCCGTGGAGTGTGGTGAGACGTACCACATCAAATTGGCCATTGCGGATGGTTCAGATACAGCTTTGGAATCCATTGTGGTTCTGGAAGAAGGGTCGTTTGAGTCCAATGCCGTTGTTCAGATTGATCTTTCCATTGATGTTGGTGGACCAGAGGCAAATACCATTTATGAAGATTGCGGTCAAGCGACATTGACTTTCGAACGCCCCATTGAGACCATTCTCGAGATTCAAGAGATGGTCTACATTGACTACGGAAATAGCGTGGCGATTAATGGCGTTGATTACGGTCAGCCCCAGCCCGATGGCAGCTTGCTCCCGCTCCCCGACTCCGTGGTGTTTGAACCTTTTGTGAGCATCGTATCATTTGACCTTGTTGCGGAAATCGATGGCATTGATGAAGGGCCTGAGTTGGTGGAAATGCAAATCGAGAACGTGGCTGCCTGCAACGGTGGGGGCTTAACAACGTACTTCACGTTCTACGTCGCCGAGGATCCGCCGCCGTTTGTTGTTTCGGATTTTTCCACGACCATCTGCCAAGGCGATGAAATCGAAGTAGGCCCCGTGGTAAGCGGTGGTTACGGAAATTACACGTTCGACTGGGCCTGTCCAGAAGGCGATGACGAAGCCCTGCTGCTCTTGTCGCCGGATGACGACTGGTCGTGCATCGTGACGGTTGCGGATACGTGCGAATTGGCTTTGAATCCCATTGACGTGGAGGTCGCGATTGAGGTGCTCGAATTCCCGCCGTTGGAAATCGACATCACTACCCCGGGTCCGGTGGTACTCGAGTGCAACGGAACGGCGACCATTTCGTCTACCGCTTCAGGTGGCGACGGCGTGTACGCATACCAATGGAGCGATCAGAACGGCGATAATTTGTGGGGGTCATGGATTGATCCGAGTCAGCTCGACCTCAGCACGTGGGTTGGGGCCGACGAGGTGTTCATCACCCTCACCGACGGGTGTGGATTCGAAGTGATGGACAGCATTGAAGTCGAGTACAATATTCCACCCATTGAAATCACGGTGGAGGAAAGCGTTGACGTGCTGTGCAACGATCCATTTACCGTTACAGCCGCGGCTGATGGTACAGGTCCGTTCTTCTACACCTGGTTCAATGGCAACAATTGGTTGGATTTTGACGCGACGCTCAACTGGCAAACCAGTGCCGATGCTTCATTGGTGCTGGAAGTATCAGACAACTGCGGCCAAACGGAATCGGCCAACGTCGAAATTATCGTAGAGGCCCCGGATGTTGAGGTCAGTCTCCCGCAAGATTTGATTGGGCCGTGCACGGAGGTGTTTGACCTCACCGCGAACGTCACCAGCGGCAGCGGAGGATACCAATACACGTGGTTCCAGAACGGAATCAACATGAACGAATCGGATGCGAGCATTGACGTGCAGTTGGGCGAAAGTGCCACCTTCTCAGTCAATGTCAACGACGGATGTGGACAAAGCGGTACCGCTAGTGCACTGGTTACGATTGACAACCCGCCCTTGGTGGTGGAGTTGGGGCCAGACATTTACGCGAGCTGCGTAGATTTCACCAACATCCCCGTCGAAATCGTGAGCGGCGCAGGGAACTACGCCTACGATTGGTTTGTGAGCGGCGAGCCATACGATCAAGGGACGGATATCACGCTGCAATCATATGGAACAGTTCCGGTGTCGGTTGCCGTGACGGACGGCTGTGGCGGTGCAGCCGACGATTCGTTGGTATACCACATTCCAGATATCCCATTGTCAGTCGACTTAACACCATCGACGACGATTTGCGCCGGTGATGGCATCTCGTTGGAAGTAGAGGCCATGGGCGGTGAAGAAGGCTTTGTTTACTTCTGGCCAACACTCAATGCGTACGGTCCGGTTCAGTACATCACGCCGCTTCAATCGACTGTGTACCCGGTCGTCGCAACGGACATTTGTGGGGAAGAAATCGACACATCGACCAACATTGAAGTCCAATACCTTTTCAGCGACTTTGTGGCGAGCATGTCGGAGTCGGATGAGAATCAATACACCTTCCGGGCAACCCCTTCGCCCGAAGAGCCATTCCTAGGTGCCTATTCTTATGACTGGAATTTTGGCGATGGAAACTCATCCGATGAAGCGATTACCACGCACGTGTTCGATGGTTTGAGCGACTATACGGTGACGTTGGACGTGACCAGTTGGGTCGGGTGCACCAACCAAGCTTACACCGTAGTGCGGGGGCCGGTCCTGCTGTACGTGCCGACGGCATTTACGCCGAACAACGATGGTATCAATGATGCCTTCAAAGTGGTGGGGTCACAAATCATGAACTACGAACTCTGGATCATGAACCGCTGGGGTGAAACCGTTTTCCACAGCACGGATTTGGACGATGTGTGGATTGGTGACGTTCAAGGTGGCACGCACTATGCTGAAAACGGCATCTACAATTGGATCATCCGTTTGAAAGGCTACAATACGGATGCTGAAGAGTACACCGGTTCGTTGCAGCTGATGCGCTAAGCGGTCTGTCGCTCGGGATAATTCCCGTTATTTGCTGGCATGACTTCTAACACTTCTTCATTCCGCGGGCCGTTCATCGTCGTTACCACGCTATTCTTCATGTGGGGCTTTATCACCGTCATGGTGGATGCCTTTGTCCCGCGCCTAAAAGATGTTTTTGAACTCAACCTGTTGCAAGCAGGCCTCGTTCAGTTCGCTTGGTTTGCTGCCTACGGTATCTTGAGCATACCCGGTGGAAACCTCATTGAGCGCATCGGCTACAAAAAGGGGATTTTGGTTGGGTTGGGATTGGCGGCACTGGGTTGCCTGTTGTTTTACCCTGCAGCAGAAACGCGAATCTATGTGTTGTTCTTGCTTGCACTCTTCGTGGTTGCTGGAGGCATCACCATTTTGCAGGTTGCAGCCAATCCGTACATCTCGGTTCTGGGTGCACCTGAGACCGCTTCGAGTCGACTCAACTTGGCACAGGCGTTCAATTCATTGGGCACGACCATTGCGCCCATTGTTGCGGCCAGCTTCTTGCTCGGTGATCAAATCTTAACTGCGGATGAACAGGCTGCGCTGAGCAGTGCAGATTTAGAGGTGTACCGATTGGGCGAAGCCGCTGCGGTGCAAGGACCGTTCGTTTTCTTGGCCTTGGGATTTTTAGTGCTTGCGGTGCTCATAGGTCTGAGCAAGCTGCCCCGGATTCTGGGGGGAAAGCTCCCGGGCGGCATGGCGCAGGCTTGGTCCAACACGACCCTGCGCATGGGGGCTGTGGCGATTTTCGTTTATGTAGGGGCCGAGGTGGCAATTGGCTCGTATATGGTCGGCTACGGGCTGGAATTGGGTGTAGACGGAGCCATTCGCGAGACGCCTTGGCTCGCGTCCATGGCGAGCGTAGCGGCGAGCATAAGTGGCAAGACACTGGCGGGAATGGATGCTAAAGGATTGATCGGCGCCCTGCTCACCTTCTATTGGGGCGGTGCGATGATTGGTCGATTCGTGGGGTCTGCATTGATGCAAAAAATCGCTCCGAGTCGGTTGCTCGCTTTGTTTGCTTTGGGAGCAGTGTCCCTGATTGCATTGAGCATCGCCACATCGGGTGT
>DJYV01000060.1:1098-11531 GCA_002448555.1 Flavobacteriales bacterium UBA6969 | reverse complement strand
GTAGCGTTGTTGGCCCTGATTGGGGTCGGGCTGTTCAACAGCATCATGTTCCCGACCATTTTTACGTTGGGCATAGGCGAACTCGGTGATTTGAAACCTCTGGGGAGCGGCGTGCTCTGTACGGCGATTGTTGGCGGGGCTTTCATTCCACCTGCCGTAGGGGCACTGGCCGATGTCAGCGGATTTTCTGTGGCACTTGTTTTACCAATTGTGTGCTACCTGTACATTCAATTTTTCGCGCGAAGAGCGGCAAAATCGGTGTAGGGTGAACCATTTTGCCATGTTTTTAAGTGGTTTTTGTAAAATTCCTTAACACTCGAGCAATCTTTTTGCACAAAGGCAACTTTTTGGTCGAATTCTGTGTTCATTCGTAGAAGGAAGGAACGGTTGCCTCTATCGAACTAGCTAAACCACAGCACCATGGCCCGAAAAAAGCGAGCAAAAGAATTGCAACCCAACATCAAAGTGCGGTTGGATCGCCGAACGGTCATTACTGTGCGTGATCAAGAAAAGTTGGCATTCTGGAAAGAGAAGTACCCCAATCTGGAGGTTCTCGAAGAGTGAGCAGAACCATTCGAAATTAAAAAAGGCCGGACATCCGGCCTTTTTTAATGCAGTAGTGTAAAATAGCTTACACCAACTCGTTCTGCTTCCAAGGGGCAAGCGCCAATTGCTCGCGTCCTTTTTTGGTGAGGGTGTATCCGTTTTTGTTTTGGAGCATGCCATCGAGGTACAAATTCGTAATGCGCTCTCCGATGCGCGCCTGACCAACGCTCAAATCCGTATCGGCCTCAATCCGCTTCCAGAAGTTACGCTCGAGCACCGCGAGTCGAATGTGTGCTTGTTGTTCCTGCTTGTAGGTCTGAATGATGTCGAGGATCATGTAATCGTACTTGTCCATAGCGATTGATTTGGTGGTGGTTAGGGTGGCGAATTCGTATTTGGTGAGTGGAACAGTGTCAGTGGTTCCACACAGGAGCAAATTAGAAGACCACGCGAGCAATCCGAAAATCAAACCCGAAGAAATATGAACGAATTGTTAACGACTTCGGAATTTCTGTGGATTACTTGTGAATTGTCCACTTTCCCCTGCGGGTTTTGCCCGCTGCCAAGTAGGTTCGAAGGAGCTTGGCATACGCTTCCCGCGGAATGATTTCGGCGCCCAAGGACAGCAAATGGGAATTGCTGATTTGGCAATCAATCGGCCCGTAGCCGTTGGCTTTCGCCCATTCAACCAGCTGAATAAAGCAAAACTTTGATGCGTTGCTTTCTGCGGAGAACATGCTTTCCCCAAAAAACATGCAGCCGATGGATACCCCATAGAGTCCACCGACCAATTTGCCATCACCCCAAGCCTCGAACGAGTGGGCAAGTCCGAGGTCGTGCAATCGGATGTACGCTTCGATGATGTCTTGTGAAATCCACGTGCCCTCGGTTGAACTTCGCACGTCCGCGCAGGCTTGAATGACGTGTTCGAAGGCTGTGTCAATCCGCAGCTCGAATCGGTTACTGTTGAGCACGCTGCGCATGCTTTTAGCGATGTGGAGGCTGTCGAGGAAAAGCACAGAACGTTCCTCCGGTGCCCACCACAAGATGGGGTCGTTTTCACCGTACCACGGAAATACGCCGTGCTCATAAGCCGCAATCAGCCGAGCTTCTGTCAAGTCTCCTCCAATGGCGAGCAAGCCTTCCCATGCTTCCTCAATGGGAGGGAAGGCAATGGTTTCGTCCAGCAAGGCGACTTTTGGAGCGTTTTGCATCGTGATGAAGTGAACCGAAGCGGTGGCTTTGAGTACTCCAATGTAGGGGCAAAATGGAAAAAGCCTGACTTTTGCTTCATGCAATCGCCGGCGTATGACGTAGCGGAGTCCTTGAGAAAGGCGTTTCATGTTCACGGAGCGACCTTCAGCCGCGAGACCGATGAGCGGATGCCGTTTCAACGACCAACGCCGGAGGCGGCGGAAGCGCAAGGGGTCAAATTGCGGCATGCTGCCGTGGCCTTGCCCGTGTTTCCAATCGATGGGAAATGGCACGTAGCCCTGATGAAGCGCACAGAATATCCGGGTGTGCACAGTGGTCAAATCTCCATTCCCGGTGGGGAAGTGGAGCAGGAGGATGTGGACCGATTCGATACGGCGATGCGGGAATTTGAAGAAGAGATGGGCGTGAACTTGCGGCAATCTCACGTGGTGTCGGGCCTGTCCGAGCGCTTCATTCCGCCGAGTCGTTTTGTGGTGACGGCGTTTGTGGCATGCTTAGACCATCAACCGCACTGGAAAGTTGATCCAACAGAGGTGGCAGCGGTGCTCACCGTCCCGGTAGAGGCGTTGCTCGCGCCTGATGCGCTGCAACCGCATTCCATTGAAGTCAAACCTGGTGTGAAGGTTGCCTTGCCGGCTTATGCCTGGGAAGGCGAAGTCATTTGGGGAGCGACAGCCATCATGCTGACGGAATTTGCACTCGCGTGGCGAGAGGCCGTGGAACGCGCGTGACGTAATTTTGCTGCATGAGTGGATTTGAAGGCCTTTTTTCTCCTAAACCTGAGGTGGTCCTCAGCGCCTTGGAGCAGGCGCGCGAACGCGGCACGTTGGAGTGGGTGCGTCCTTTGTTGGAGGCCTTTCGCGATCGCCCCGAAGAGGACATCCGGGCGGCCATCGCTGATATGCTGGGTGCATTGAAGATTTCCGATGCCGCAGCCGTGTTGGCCGATGCGCTGGACGATCCGGCGTTTCAAGCCCAGCAGGCCGACATCATTGGATTCCTGTGGAGCTGCGGCTTCCAATCGGAGGACGATTTACGCGTGGTGGTCACGTGTGCAGTGGACGGTGACTTCCTGTGTGCGATGGAAGCCCTGACTTGGATTGAAGAGTTGGAGCAGGTGTTGGATGAGCAGGTTTTGCTGGACGCTCTGCTTGCGGTTCGAGGGGCGGTCGAAGATACCCCGAAGGACGACCCGCGAAGTGCGCTGTATGCATCCATGTTACAGGCACTGCAGCGATTGGAACGCGCTCAGTGATTCACGTTTGAATGACCCCGGCGTTGAAGGGCGCCATAGGAGCGTGGTTGGCCGCGCTGATTCCCGTGCTAATCCAGTGGCGGGTGTCTTCTGGATCGATGATGGCATCTACCCAAAGCCGTGCCGCGGCATAGACCGGTGAGGTTTGTTCTTCATAACGCTCGGAAATGGCGTTATACAAAGCATCTTGGGTGGCTTCGTCCGGTTTTTCGCCGTTCTTTTTCAGCCGTACAACTTCAATTTGCTGCAGCACTTTAGCCGCTTGGTCTCCACCCATGACGGCGATTTTGGCCGTTGGCCAGGCCACGATGAGGCGCGGGTCATAGGCTTTTCCGCACATGGCGTAATTCCCCGCGCCGTAACTGTTGCCCACCACTACGGTGAATTTGGGGACCGTCGAGTTGGCGACCGCATTGACCATTTTCGCCCCATCCTTGATGATGCCGCCGTGTTCGCTTCGAGAGCCCACCATGAATCCGGTTACGTCTTGAAGGAAGACCAGGGGAACGCCCTTCTGGTTGCAGTTCATAATAAAACGCGCGGCTTTATCTGCGCTGTCCGAGTAGATAACCCCGCCAAATTGCATGCCGTCTTTCTTGGACTTGACGAGTTTACGCTGGTTGGCAACGACACCGACACTCCATCCGTCAATTTTGGCGTAGCCGGTCACGATGGTTTTGCCGTAATCCTTCTTGTACTCCGTAAAGCTATCTGCATCGACCAATGCCGCAATCAACTCCCGCGTCTCATAGGGTTGAGCCCGTTCTGATGGAAGTACGGAGCAAATGTCCGGGCCGTCGGGATCGCTTGCGCGGTCCCGGGCTATCCCAGCGGTTTCGATTGGCTCCTTGAGGTGATTGACGATGCGGCGAATTTTCTTCAATGCATCCTCGTCATCATCACACACGTAATCGGCCACGCCGCTGATGCTGCCGTGGGTCTCCGCGCCGCCGAGGGTTTCATTGTCGATGTCCTCTCCGATGGCCGCTTTGACGAGGTAACTGCCCGCGAGGAAAATGGAGCCTGTGTTCCGCACAATCAAAGCTTCGTCGCTCATGATGGGCAGGTACGCTCCGCCGGCCACACAGGACCCCATGACGGCTGCGATTTGTGGAATGCCCATCGACGACATCCGCGCATTGTTCCGAAAAATTCGACCGAAATGCTCTTTGTCTGGGAAAATTTCGTTCTGCATCGGCAGGAAGACGCCCGCGCTATCCACCAAGTAAATGATAGGAATGCGGTTTTCCATGGCGATTTCTTGGGCACGCAGGTTTTTCTTGCCGGTGATAGGGAACCAAGCTCCTGCCTTCACCGTGGCATCGTTAGCAACGGCAATGACCAACCGGCCTTCGACGTGGCCCATCTGCATGACGACGCCACCGCCTGGGCAGCCGCCCTCTTTTTCATACATGCCTTCGCCAGCCAATGCCCCGATTTCGATGGGACGCGAACCGGAATCGAAGAGGCGCTCGAGGCGTTCCCGTGCGGTTAATTTGCCTTTCGCGTGTTCCTTTTCTATCCGCTGGCGTCCACCGCCCAATGCGGCCTTTTCGATTTGATCCCGAATGCTGGACCACGCGAGGCGCATGGCATCGGCATTTCGATTGGCTTGAAGTTGCTTGTCTTTCATTGAAGTGGGCATAAGGTAAAGTTAATGGGATAGGTACCTTTGTCGTATGCGTTCGGTTGATTCCCTTGTTGCGCAGGTGTGCACGATGGCTTGTCTGGCTGCGCTCACGGCGTGTTCTCAACCCGAGGATTCGGCGATGCAGCAAGGGGCGGTGTACGAGTGGCCCGATCACGCGGAGCGGTTTCGGTGGCGGACATTGAACGAGGGGGACTGCTTGGAGGTGCTTGCGGCGAATGATGAAATTTTGGCCACGGTTTACCGCGACTCGGCTGCGCTGATGGGCGATGCATTCCGCGTGGAGCATCCGGTGGTAATCGCTGAACACCAGGCGGGACTTGCTACGCTAAGTACGACCCATGTGTCCCTTATGGAGCCGTGGGATTCAATCCTCGTCCATTGGAAGGGCGGAGGATACTTGAATTACGTGCGCTCATCAGTAGCCACAGATCGCATCGCTCGCAACGAAGTCTTGGATTTCGGAGGCAATCCAGAATGGAACCACGAGGCCATCTTGATGGCTTCGTTTCGGGCTTTCTGCATTTATCCATTCGGCAATCCATTGGAAGGCGTCACGTGGGCCAAAGACCTGCCGGTGGTGCCCATCCTTGAATACGATGAACCCAGTCCACTCGGCCGGGCTGAGTGGATGAAGGCACTGGCGTGGTTGGTTAGCGACAGCACATTGGAAGACGCCAACCGTGTTTTTGACGGCGTGGCTGCGCGCTACGAATACGCCCGAGCCCAAGGTCTGCCCCGCGAAGACTCGCTTGTGGTGTTGACTGGGAGCGTGGAGCAAGGCCTTTGGTCAGCGCCCAATTCGCGCAGTTTTGTGGCCCAATTGCTCCGGGATGCGGGAGCGCGTTATGCGCTTTCATGTGAAATGCGTCAGGGCAACGTGGAGCTTTCCTTGGAGGCTCTGTATGCCATGCGCGGGGATGTGGATGCGTTGGGTTTGGTGCTGTACGATCCGGACACGGCTAACTTGACTTTGGCGCGTTGGATTGAATCCAATCCCCATCACGCTCAAATCGTTCCCAGATCCGGTCAGGTGTTTGCCGCAAATGCAGTGACATGTGATTATTTCGGTTGGTGGGTAGCGCATCCCGATGCCATGCTGCGCAACCTGCGACATGTGCTTTACGGTGAAGGCGATGGAGCAACGGGAGGCCAAGGTCCGTGTTTTAAATGGCTTGCCCCATGAGGCGTTCGCACTGGCTCCTTGGTTCCGGGGTATTCCTATCCTTGGTACTCAGTCATTTGATTTGGGGCGTGGTGGACATTGCGGTGTTGGAACCCCTCGAGGGAGTGCACCGTGAAATTTTACTTCACGTGCGGATTCCACGCGCTCTGGCTGCCGTGGCCGCTGGCGCCGGATTGAGCTTGTGTGGTCTTGTGCTGCAAACGTGGTTTGGCAATCCGCTCGCCGGTCCCTCCGTTTTGGGCGTAAGTTCCGGAGCGGGACTTGGCGTGGCGCTTCTCGTGTTGGTGGGATTGACCTCAAGTTGGTGGGCGACGGCGACCGCAGCCATGGCAGGAAGTGCGCTCGTTCTTGTCCTCGTCTTGTTCGTCGCTCACCGATTTCGAACCGCCACAGCGTTGCTCATTTTCGGCTTGATGCTGAACTACGTGGTCGGAGCGATGATTACGGTGCTGCAGGCAGAAGCGCAACAAGACGCTCTGCAGCAATTTGTGTTTTGGGGCATGGGAACGTTTGGACACGGTTCCTTGGCCACTTCACTTGGGCTGTGCGCGGCGGTGATCTTTGCAGGGCTGGTACTCAGAACCATGCACCGCGATTTGGACATGTGGACACTCGGACCCTTGACTGCGCAGAGCATGGGCGTGAACAACCGTTCATTGCGGTGTCGAATTGTAGCCCTCGCGGGCTTGCTTACGGGTGGAATTACGGCTGCGTGTGGGCCGGTGGCGTTCCTTGGGTTGGCAACACCGCATGTCGTTCGCCTGCTGACGAAGGAGCGGTCCCATCGGGTGCTGGTTCCGTTAACGGCCTTGACAGGTGCAATTCTGGCCTTGGCAGCGGACTGGGGTGTGAAGGGATTTGGCGGAATGGAACAGGGATGGCCACTGAACGCGGTGCTTTCACTCATCGGTGGGCCGATGGTGATCTGGGTATTGATTTCCAAAACAGATCGATTGCATGACTGAGGCTAATTCCCACCGACTCGACGCAAAGGACGTGGACATTTGCTACGGCGCTGAATTCGTGTTGCGCGCGTCGCAGCTATCGATTCCGGTTGGTGGCCTGCATTTGCTCATCGGGCGGAACGGAGCGGGAAAGAGCTCGCTCTTGCGTAGCATGGCCGGGCTGCAGGCCATCCAAGGGGGCGTCATCGCATTGAATGGTCATAACGTTCACCGCATGTCATCCGCTGAACGTGCGAAGCGCGTGGCGTTCGTTGCAAGCACACCTCCTCGGACCAGCCAGCTCCGCGTGCAGGAAGTGCTCGGCCTCGCGTCATCTTCAACGGCGCGTGTAGCGGAAGTCCTGGCGATGTTTGGCGAAACGGCCTGGGCGCAGCAACGCATGGATTCTCTCAGCGACGGGCAGGCGCAGCGGGTCATGTTTGCACGCGCCGTGCTGCAGGAGGCACCGTGGATCTTCATGGACGAGCCGACGGCATTTTTGGACGTACCGAGCAGGAAGGCCTTCTGGAAGCACGCCGTTGACGTCGCCGATCAAGGCACGACCATCGTTCTCGCTACGCACGATTATGAGCACTTGGCCGGAGCCGTGAAATTGGCCTCGGTTCATCTCGTCGCGTCGCAATCCGTGAAGGCGCTCGATCCGTCGGGACCGCCGCAGGGATGGACCGAACGAATGCAAGGTTGATTTGAAAACATTGGCGGCCTTCGGAAGAGAAGAGGATGGACATCGGTTAAATTTGGACCGCACTCCACCGAGAACCAACGCTTGCCCATGCCTTCCATCGGTTTTATGATTTTCATGTTTGCCTTCATGGCCACATTGTTGTCGGTCATTGAATGGTTGGCGTTCAGGCTGTTGGCGCGTCAATGGCGTGAAAATCCTTCTTGGCTCGTCATCAAGCGGTCGTGGGTGCTGCTGATCGTGTTGATTTGGGTAGCCTTTGTTGTCAACGGTTTCATGTGGCCAACGTGGCGTGCAACGCACCCTCGGTTGTTGTCTGCGCTTTCGGCCTCGTTTTTCATCGTTTTTGTTCCCAAACTGGTGATGGCGGGGTTTGAGGTCTTGGAAATCCTTCGGGGCGGCACCGCTTGGGGAATCAATCAAATGACGCAATCCTCCAGTCCCATATCGCGGAAGAGCTTTCTCACCCAAGCGGGTGTGGCTTTATCTGGGGCGACGTTTCTGAGTTTTCTGTATGGAGTGACGTGGGGCAAATACGCTTTTCGCACCGAACGCGTCAGCATCCCGATGAAGGGACTCCCCCGAGGATTGGACGGTTTGAGAATCGTTCAGATCTCCGACGCTCACCTGGGGAGTTTTGCCGATACGCCACGGCCTGTCCTCGAGGCTTTGGAAGGCATCAATGCGCTCGATCCGGACTTGATTTTGTTTACGGGAGACCTCGTAAACACCCACGCGGATGAGGCGAATGCGTGGATTCCGGCATTCAAGGCGCTGCAGGCTCCGTTGGGCAAATACTCCATTATGGGCAACCACGACTATGCGGATTACGGTCCGTTCGAGGATTGGGAGCGGGAAGCGAGCCGAGAACGACTGAAGGAGATCCACGCCGAAATGGGGTTCAAGCTCATGCTCAACGAGTACGACCGTATTGAACGAAACGGCGCTGAACTGGTCTTGCTGGGTGTGGAGAATTGGGGGAGTGGTTTTCGCAAGAACGGCGATTTGGTGAAGGCGATGCATGGCAGTGGCTGCGACGATTTGCCGACGGTATTGATGAGCCACGATCCCACGCACTGGGAGGAAAAGGTGATGGACGGAAAAGCCCCGGTCGAACTCACCCTCAGTGGCCACACGCACGGCATGCAATTCGGCATTGAAATCCCGTGGCTCGGTGTCAAATGGTCGCCGAGCAAATGGCGCTATCCCCGTTGGGCGGGGCTGTACCGGGAGGGTGAGCAGTACTTGCACGTGAACCGCGGCTTCGGTGTACTCGGATTCCACGGTCGGGTGGGTATGCCACCGGAGATCACTGTGTTGGAACTCGTTCAGGCCTGAGGTCGGCCTTCAAAGCTGCACCGTCCGTATACTTGCACTAAACCAAACACTTGCCATGTCAGACGACAAAAAAGTCATTTTCAGCATGCACCGGGTGAACAAAGTCACTCCCGCTGGTAAGCAAATTCTCAAAGACGTCACCCTCGGGTTTTACTACGGAGCCAAGATTGGCATCCTCGGCGCAAACGGCGCCGGTAAATCCACGGTCATGCGTATAATCGCTGGTCTCGATGAAGCCTACACAGGTGACGTGACCTGGTCGCCGGGCTTGAGTGTGGGGTACCTTTCTCAAGAACCCGAATTGGACGAAAGCAAGACGGTTCGGGAAATCGTTGAGGAAGGAACCGCTGAGATCGTCAACGTGCTGAAGGAGTACGAGGAAATCAACGCCAAGTTCATGGATGAAGAGATCCTGAACAGTCCAGATAAAATGGAAGCGTTGATCAATCGTCAGGCGGAAGTTCAGGACCGCATCGATGCTTTAAACGCCTGGGAACTCGACACCAAGTTGAGCATCGCGATGGACGCCTTGCGGTGCCCGCCGGATGACACCAAGATCGGTGTGCTTTCAGGGGGTGAGCGCCGCCGCGTCGCGTTGTGCCGCTTGCTGCTTCAGCAACCGGACGTGCTGCTGCTGGATGAGCCGACCAACCACTTGGATGCGGAGTCGATCGACTGGTTGGAACAGCACCTCGAACAGTATGCGGGTACCGTGCTTTGTGTGACGCACGACCGCTACTTCCTCGACAACGTGGCCAAGTGGATTTTGGAATTAGACCGCGGAGAGGGCATTCCTTACGAGGGCAATTACGCCTCGTGGTTGGAGCAGAAGTCGAAGCGCCTCGCCCAAGAGGAAAAGCAGGAATCCAAGCGCCGCAAAGAATTGGAACGCGAGCTGGACTGGGTGCGCCAATCGCCCAAGGGACGGCGCGCCAAGAACAAAGCCCGTGTCAACAACTACGAACAGATGTTGGCCGAGGGCACCAACGAAAAGGAAGCCCGTTTGACCATCCCCATCCCCAACGGACCGCGCTTGGGCAATTCGGTCATCGAGGCCACCAAGTTGCAGAAAGGATTTGGTGAGCGGCTGCTGATTGAAAACCTCGATTTCAACTTGCCTCCAGCGGGCATCGTAGGGGTCATCGGTCCCAACGGAGCGGGTAAGACGACGCTGTTCCGCATGATCATGGGAGAAGAGCAAGCCGATGGGGGAAGTTTCAATATTGGAGAGACGGTGGAAATTGGCTACGTCGACCAGCGCCACGCGGACATCGACCCGCAGAAAACTGTCTGGGAAGTCATCAGCGGGGGCAATGAGCAACTCGAGATCGGTGGCAAGCTCTTCAACAGCCGCGCTTACGTGAGCCGCTTCAACTTCAACGGTGCCGACCAACAAAAGAAGTGCGGCGTGCTTTCCGGCGGTGAACGCAACCGGTTGCACCTCGCCATGACCCTCAAAACCGAGGCGAACGTCCTCCTGCTCGACGAGCCGACTAATGACATCGACGTCGATACCCTGCGCGCATTGGAGGAAGGCATCCAGTCGTTTGCGGGTTGTGCGGTGGTCATTTCCCACGACCGCTATTTCCTCGACCGCA
>DJYV01000060.1:562-755 GCA_002448555.1 Flavobacteriales bacterium UBA6969 | reverse complement strand
TTGGCCTTTGAGGGCGACAGCCAGGTGTACTGGTTTGAAGGGACGTACAGCGAATACGAAGAGAACCGCAAGAAGCGATTAGGCAATGTCGGACCGCAACGCGTGAAGTACCGAAAACTGGTGCGTGACTGAGTCGCGGCCATACATCGGGCGTTTTGCACCGACGCCATCCGGGCCGCTTCATTTTGGCTCA
>DJYV01000060.1:0-212 GCA_002448555.1 Flavobacteriales bacterium UBA6969 | reverse complement strand
TGGCTGGACGCCCGTGTGCACGCTGGAAAATGGCACCTGCGCATCGATGATCTCGATGGTCCTCGGGTCGTACCCGGTTCCATTGATTCCATTTTGAAAACCCTTGAACGGTTCGACCTGGAATGGGATGGGGACGTGGTGCATCAATCCACTCGATTCGACGCGTACGAAGAGGCCTTGACCTCATTGGTTGAAATGAAGCGGACCTTTCC
>DJYV01000141.1 GCA_002448555.1 Flavobacteriales bacterium UBA6969 | reverse complement strand
CAAGGCGTTTGTCGGGTTGCCAGATAACGGCGAAGTCCTGGGGATATTCTACATGGGTTACCCAGAGGATGGCGCATGGCCAAAGAGCCACCGGAAGCCATTGGAGTATGTGACCGATTGGAACGAGTAGCGCGTTATTGCGGCAGGATGATCCGGAACTCCAAGGCAAATCCAGCCTGGGGCATGAAGAGCCGAACGTCGGCTTTTTCGAGGTCGCGCTCCCATTGCGCTTCACCCCATCGGTTGGTTGACCATTCCCGCCACCAGATGCACCCGACGTAAAGCCCAGCCTTTTTGTTATCCGCCGGTCGGTGCAGCGCACCGATCTCAGCGCGTAAGGGCACTCCCCAGCGCCGTTGCCGGTTTTCTTCAACCTGGTATTCATGGTAGACGGTCCCAATTTGCTGGTACCCCGTTGTGAACACGTCGCTCAGCAAAAAGTCCACGCACACTCCACCTCCGGCGAGCAATTCCCACCGTTGATTCAATGGCACCTTGGTTTGTGCCAGCAATGGCAAGCGGTAGCGCCCTGCCCGCAGGGACAACGTGTCCGAAGTCTCTTCACCGCTGATTTCCGAGGCGAACACCAGGCCCCAATTAGATCGCATGCGCAAGGTTTCGAGGCCGGTTTCAATGCTCCAGCTGCTGCCTTTGAAATTTCGGTGCAGCCGCAACCCGAATCCGCTCCCCACTTGTGGCTGCCATTGCAGGGTGAGCCCCTCGTCAAACGCTTCAATGGACTCGTAGCCGACGGCTTCCAAGGGCAAAACCCCAACGGTACTCACTCCGAGTTCCCATTCGGGCGTTCGTTCCTGCGCCGTCCCCGTACCGCCCAGCGCCCCGACCAACGCGACTACAAGCACTGCTCCGGTGATCAGGAGCAGGGCATAGCGCAAGCTGGCTACCGGGATGAATTTGGTGCGGTGGTGGGCGTGCACGAGGTGGTTGCAACGCAGGGCTTCACGGAAATGGGTTCGGGGCACACCAAAAAGCCATTGTTCCCCTTCTTCATGCCGTTCGAATGGGACCTCGGCAGTGCGCAGCATCTCCTCGTACTCTTCAGCATGCGCTGTTTCCCGAAAGGAAAAGACGTAGTACCGGTTGTCTCTGGGGTGGATGAAGTAATTGGTCCAACGCATGCCGCATACGAAGGTATGCATTCCTTTCGGCCCGTAGGAAACGAAAAAGGCCCGGGACGAGCCCAGGCCTTGGTTTCAATTTCTCACTTGACGTCACATCGTTGCTACAATGTGTACGTCGAGTTCGATGTCATCGTTGATGAGTTTGTCGCCCAAGTCGGGGAACAAATCAGGAAACGTGCCCGATCGGAATTTCACGTCGTGCTTGGAGCGGTCAAAGGTGAGGGAAGCATCCACGGTGATGGTGCCGTCTTCCTCGCTGAAGGTAACAGGGAAGTGAATCGGCTGGGGGATACGGCGGATGATGATCTTACCAAAAACATGGGGCACACCGTCCTTTTCCTTAACGCCTTCGATGAACATTTGGGAATCGGGATATTTCTCGACACCGAAAAAATCCTCTGACTTGAGGTGGCGGAGTAACCTTTCTTTCGCACGGTCGCTCATATCTTCATCCGTGACCAGGATGGTGTTCATATCCATGGAGACAAAAGCCTTGGCAATGGTTTCGTCAATCACTTCGAGGTTACCCTTGTAAATACCGACTGTGCCAACATGTGATTTTCCGGTGATTTCCGTGCCTTTCCAGTTGACTGTGCTTGCAGCGGAATCAATGGTGTACCGACCACCGGTCAAGCTCACCGGGTCGTTTTCTTGTGGTTTTTCATTCTTGGGGGCCTCTGTTGAGGCGCTGTCTTCCGCGGGGGTTCCGCACGAGGCGAGCGCAATGGCAATGGCACATGCGGACCAAGTGAATGTGTTCTTCATAGGTATTGATTTCAACGGTTTAACAAGCGGTGCGCTCAACTGTTCAAGGCCGCGCGCACAATTCCGGCGATGACCTTGCCGTCGGCCTTGCCCGCCATGCGGCTAGAGGCGATACCCATAACCTTGCCCATGTCGGCCATGCTCGCTGCGCCGGTCTCGGCGATGATGGCAGCCACTTCCGCCTTGATCTCCTCTTCTGTCAAAGGTTGGGGCAAGAATTCAGCAATCACAGCAGCTTGTGCCCGTTCCTCTGTTTCGAGGTCGGCGCGCCCTTGCTCGGCATAGAGGTCGGCGGTTTCGCTACGCTGCTTGAAGAGCTTGGTCAGAATTGCCAGTACGGTCGCATCCGGTATATCGTCACCGTCTGCTCCTGTTTTGGTGGCCTCGAGCATGAGCTTGCTTTTCACATCGCGCAATGCGGCCAGCCGCTCGCGGTCTTTGTTGCGCATGGCGTCTTTGATGCCATCCGAAATGGTGCTGTACATGCTCATGTTCAGTCGACGTTGTCGTGCAGGAATGGGTTGTCGTTGCGCAATTCAATGGTGCGTTCGCCCTCCTCGTCCGTTTCCTCGTGCAGCGTGAATCGGCTGACTTGTGAATTTGATGAGTGATCGATGTCGTCGAGGATGACTTGGCGACGCTTGTAAGCTGGCTCGGCTTCGAGGTCCGCAAGTCCACCGGGTGTTTTCAGCTTGCGCGTGAATTGCGAAATGCGCTGGTTTCGCGCTTGCAAGTCGCCGCCCTCCGTTGTTCGGGCCACCGGTTGAATGACCTCGCGGGATGCATTCGGAGCGAGGTCCGGTGTTTGGGACAACGGCTCCTCGACCGGAGGTTGGGCCGGCGTAATGGGCTGCGAAGGAGGCGTCTCCGTGAATCGAATGCCACCAAGGTTGGGTTCATCGCTGGTAGCGGGAAGTGGCTCGCTTTCGAGGGTGTACACCGTGACCGATGGAGGTTCGCCGTTGGCTCCGGTCACCGGGGGTACGTCGTCCGCAGCGGCGGGTGGTGCTTCAGGGGTTTCTGCCGACTCCGCTTCATCCGTGACGAGGTCGAACAGTTGACCAGTGGCCGCAGGAGCGGGTTCCTCCGTGTCCTCAACTTGCTTGATGTACGGCATTTCTTCCTCGTTCAGCTCGTTTGCGGGAGGTGCCGGGGTATGTTGCGTGGGTTGAACGGGCGCTTTTATTTCCTTGGGCTCTTCCTCCAGCGTGAACACGGTAGTTCGCGGTTGGGCAGGGGATTCAAGTTGATCTTGTGCTTGGAAACCGGTGGCGATGACCGTTACGCACAGGTCCTCATCCAATTTTTCGTCCACACCGTAGCCCCAGATGACCTCTGCGGATTGGCCTGCAGCGTCTTGGATGAAATCGGTGATTTCCATGATCTCATCCATGAGGATTTCCTCGGTGCCAAAGGTGATGTTGAGCAGAACAAAATTAGCGCCGGTGATGTCGCAATCGTTGAGCAGGGGTGATTCCAACGCTTCGGTAACTGCCGTCCGCGCCCGGCCTTCGCCGCTCGCTTTGCCGGAACCCATGATGGCCCGACCCGAATTGCGCATGACGGTGTTGACGTCGTTCATGTCGACGTTGATTTCACCGGTCAGCGTAATGACTTCCGCGATGCCTTTGGCGGCGGTACAAAGGATTTCATCGGCGTTGTTGAAGGCCGCTCGGATCGTCAGGTTGCCATACAGTTCACGCAGCTTGTCGTTGCGAATGATGAGCAACGTATCGACGGCTTCGCGCATTTTTTCCAGTCCTTCGGTGGCCTGCGCACTGCGGCGACGTCCTTCGAATTGGAACGGAATCGTGACGATGCCCACCGTGAGGATGTCCATCTCGCGGGCCGCTTGGGCAATGACAGGTGCTGCACCAGTCCCGGTGCCACCGCCCATTCCGGCGGTGATGAAGACCATGCTGGTCTTGTCGCCGATCATTTCTTTGACCTCTTCCAGCGTTTCAATGGCGGCGTTGCGGCCAACATCCGGAAGGGAACCTGCGCCTTGGCCTCCCGTGAGGGTGGCGCCGAGCTGGACTTTCACAGGAACCGGGCTTGCGTCAAGGGCTTGGGCATCGGTGTTGCACACGATGAAATCCACGCCTTGAATGCCGCGGTCGTACATGGTGTTCACCGCATTTGATCCCCCGCCACCGACGCCGATGACTTTGATCGGAGAGGTGAGGGTCGGGTAGGGGTTGGGAGTGCTCATATCGTTCATCTCAATTCGGGTTCCTGTGGTTATTGAATTTCTTCGTCTTCAACGAAGTATTTGCGCATGCGCTCGAGGATGCCAACGCGCTCTGAGCCGGTGGTTTCATCGGTCGGTGCCTCTCCATTGCTGGCGATTCGGTCGAAGCCTTTGATGACGAGCCCAACACCGGTAGCAAAGCTCGGTGCGGTGACCTCTTGATTCGGCGCTTCGGCCAAGTGCTCGCTCGGGTAACCTACGCGGCAATCCAAGCCCGTCACGTATTGGAAGAGCTGGGTGATGTGGCGCAATTGCGAACCGCCGCCCGTCAAGACCACGCCGCCAATCAACTGATCGGCGAAGCCGGAGTTACGGATTTCGAAATGCACGTGTTCGATGATTTCGGTCATGCGCGCTTCGATGATGCTCGCGAGGTTCTTGAGGCTGATTTCACGTGGGTTGCGTCCCTGCAAGCCGGGGATGCATACGATTTCGTTGTCCTTCATTTCGGTGGCGATGGCCGACCCGAAACGCTGCTTCAGCAACTCCGCTTGCTTCTTCATGATCTGGCAGCCCTGGCGGATGTCTTCGGTCAGTACGTTGCCGCCAAACGGAATGACGGCGGTGTGGCGGATGATGCCATCTTGGAAAATCGCGATATCGGTAGTACCGCCTCCAATGTCTACCAAGGCCACACCTGCTTCTTTTTCTTCCGCGCTCAAGACCGAAGCAGACGAGGCGAGGGGTTCGAGAATCAATTGATCAACGTTGAGCTCCGCCTTTTTAATGCACCGGTTGATGTTGCGGATGGCCGCGATCTGGCCGATGATGACGTGGAAGTTGGCCTCCAAACGAATGCCACTCATGCCCACGGGCTCCTTGATTCCACCTTCGTTGTCCACGGTGTACTCTTGCGGCAGTACGTGCAAAATTTCCTCGCCGGGCTGCATCACCTGGCGGTACATGTCCTGGATCAGCGCGTCGATGTCGACTTGGCTGATTTCCGATTCGAGGTTGTCGCGGGTGCGTTGGCCTCGCGTTTGCTGACTTTTGATGTGCTGGCCGGCAATGCCGACGTTCACGTCCACAAAGACCGTCCCGGACGTGCGCTTGGCCTCTTCAATGGCCGTGCGGATGGAATCCACGGTTTTTTCAATGTTCGCAACGACCCCGCGGGACACACCGACGGATTCGCTTTTCCCGTAACCGAGGATTTCGATTTTTCCGTGTTCATTGCGGCGCCCGACGAAGCAGGCGATTTTCGTCGTGCCAATGTCAAGGCCAACGACGATTCTTTCTGGGTTGTTTGATGCAGAATCCATGGACGTAGAGGTTGCTTAGTAATACCGTTGGGCGACCACTTGATCCGCAAAGGTCAAGTCGATGCGCTTGTAGACGTTCAGGTTACCCCGTTCGACATGTTCGGTGTAGAATACAAGGAGTTTGTTCAGTTTATCTTCAAGTTGCTGAGCGTCGCCAAATGCAATTCGCGCCGCTCCAATCCGAGGCACGACATCGAGTGCGCCGACGCTGTTGACTTCAATCTGGTCGATGAAGGCCGACCAGAGTGGATTGTTTGCGGTGGCTTGGACCAAGGCAAATGCTTCAGACGCGGCCTCGAATGAAGGCGCGTGAATGACCGGGACCCGTGCAGTGTAGTAAGGCGAGAGCGGAAGCAGTTCACCTTCGTCGTCGATGTAGAAGTCCGGCTCGTCCTCGGACGTATGCACCCGAGCCAGCGGCTTGCGTTGGGTGACTTGCACGTGCAGCGTTCGGTTCAAGCCCGGGTAAATTTCCACCCCATCGATGGCGGGGATTTCACGCACCCAGCGCTCTACATCGTGAAGGGATAAATCCGCGACAAAGGTTCCGGCAATGCTGTCGTTGGTGTAAATACGGTCGCGAACTCCCGCGGCGTCGACAAAAAACATCCCATCGATTTCGACGACGTCGACTTCTAACCCTGTGTACCGAGCGTTGGACTCGCGTTCCACCGAAAACCCAACCAAGGCTCCACTGCCGGCAATCAGCAAAACGGCTGAGGTGATGGAGAGGATGGTTCGAATCATGGTGTGTTCAGGTGCGAGCTTTGAATCTATGAGGGTCCTCGCGAAGCCAGTGGGCCAGGGGTTGTACGCATCGGTTGATGTCGCCAGCCCCCAAGGTCATCAGCACGTCGGGAGGGTACGCCTTCAGGTTATCGAATATCTGATTTGATTCGATGAGGTATTTGTGGGGGTGGGGGATGTTTTCAAACAGGACTTGTGAATCGATTCCCGGGATGGGCGTCTCTCGGGCGGGATAGATGGGCAACAAAAAAACCCGATCTAACTGAGCCAAGGCCTGACCAAATTCGACCAGATTATCCCGCGTTCTCGAAAACAAATGCGGCTGAAAAATCCCTGTGATTTCCCGCCCCGGATGGTGCAACCGCACAGCGGCGATGGCCGCTTCCAATTCCACCGGATGGTGGGCGTAGTCGTCGATGTAAATGCCGTGATCCGCCCGGACGTGGTAGGCAAATCGTCGTTCAATGCCTTGGAACGCACCGAGCCGCTGTAGACACGCTTCCACATCTGCGCCCGCTGCTTCCGCCAGGCACACAGCTGCCAATGCATTCTTTACGTTGTGTACCCCGGCGAGGGGGAAGCGCACGCCATCGTGCCAACCCCCGCCGATCCAGACATCGCCGGTCAACCAGCTGTCTTCGATGCGCAGGGCGGTTGCTGCCGCGTGCCAGGCTTCCGCCTCCTGCCGCGAAGTGGTTACACCGTACCGCTTGCCTGTGACGCCTTCAATGTGGACATCAACCTCCAGGAACAGCGTGCCGCTGATGCGTTCCGCAAAGGCTTTGAACCCTTCGTGAAATGATGCCACGTCCCCGTACACATCGAGGTGGTCGGGGTCGGCGCTTGTGATCACCGCATGGGTTGGATGGAGGTGCAGAAAGCTCCGGTCAAATTCGTCCGCCTCGACCACGGTCCATTCCGCATTCGGC
>DJYV01000011.1:20208-22648 GCA_002448555.1 Flavobacteriales bacterium UBA6969 | reverse complement strand
GGGATTTTGTGCCACCGGCCCTTGTGGGGCGTTCTGCCCCCAGACCTTCCGTGTGCGATGTCGAACGCGCCCGGGCGGTAATCGATTCTGTGGCCGCTGAGCATCCCCGTCCATGGCCAGAGTTGGTGCTGTCGACCACGAGCGAGTACACCGATTTGTGCGCGGCGCTTCAATTCCAATGGGCATCCATCGGGTTGGAGGTGGGCATCGACGTGGTGGCTCCGGCGACCCACCGAGAGCGGGTGGCCATCGGCAAAGCGGTGGCGTTTCGTAAATCATGGTTGGCGGATTATCCGGATGCCGAAAATTTCTTGTCGCTTTTCCGGACGGCCAATCACGCTCCAAGCGGTCCGAACTACACGCATTATTCGGATGCTGGATTCGACGCCCGCCTGGACTCGGCCATGGCGGAACCGGATGCCTACAACCGGCTCGCGCTTTATGACGACTTGAATGGAATGGTCTCGGAGGCGTTGCCGTTGATTCCACTTTTTCACGACCAAGTGACCCATTTTGTCCGGCACGACGTCCAAGGATGGGAAATCAATTCCGTTAACCGGTTGGATTTGAGGCGGGTAAGGAAAACACCAGCGCAGAACTAAGGCGTGCGTGCTCGATTTGTGCCATAAACTGTAAATTGGAAGGCACCAACCCTTGCTTTCCATGCTCAGAATTGATTGCCATACCCACATTTTACCCCGTGAAATGCCCAAGTGGACCGAGCGGTTTGGGGGAGGTAAGTACATTCATTTAGAGCCAAGTGAACGAGCGGGATTTGCACGCATGATGCAAGGCAGCCAAATCTTTCGCGAAATCGGCGAGAACTGCTGGGATGCGGAAGTGCGCAAACGGGAATACGCAGCGCTCGAGACCCAAGTCCAAGTGGTGTGCACCATTCCTGTAATGTTCAATTACGACGCCCCGTTGGCGCATGCGCAGGACATCGCGGGCTTTCTCAACGACCACATCAGTGCGCTGGTCGCCAACGATCCGAGGCATTACGCGGGCTTGTGCACGGTGCCCATGCAGGACACCGACGCGGCCATCCGTGAATTGGAGCGGGCCAAGGACGCCGGTCATCTCGGGGTGCAGATTGGCTCCAATATCAACGGTCTCAACCTTTCGGAGGAGCGCTTCTTTCCATTCTTTGAAGCGTGCCAGCGTTTGGGGATGGCGGTTATGATTCACCCGTGGGACATGATGGGCAAGGAGCAGATGGAAAAATACTGGTTGCCATGGTTGGTGGGCATGCCCGCGGAAACAGCCCGTGCGGCAAGCTCGATGATCTTCAGTGGGTTACTGGAACGGCTGCCCAATTTGCGGGTCATGTTCAGCCACGCTGGCGGTTCGTTCCTCACCACGTTGGGTCGGTTTGAGCACGGCTTCAACTGCCGACCGGATTTGGTGGCCGTTGACAACGATGTCAACCCCCGTGACTACCTCGGAAGTTTCTGGATTGACAGCATCACGCATGATGCCGATTTGTTGGAATACGTGTTGAAGTTGCAAGGAGCCAATCGGATTTGCATGGGGTCGGATTACCCCTTCCCGCTTGGTGACCTCGAGCTCGGCGCCTACATGCTCGACATTGCAGTCGAAGAAGACCAATTGAACCAATTGTTCTCCGGGGCGGCCCTGGAATGGCTCGGCGTGCCGGCGTCGCATTTTGAATCGTAAGCCAAGCCTTGGCTGCAACCAATTGAAGCCTAAACGGGTTTTACCTACTGACCACCTCATCCATGGAAGCGGCTGATATCAACCTCATTGAAGCGTGCAAGCGGGGCAAGCCCAGCGCGCAACGGGAGGTGTACACGCGCTTTAGCCCCATGATGTTTGCCGTGGCGCTCCGGTACACGAACGGAAGGGCCGACGCCGAAGATATTTTGCAAGAGGCATGGATCAAGGTGTTCCGCCACATCAAGTCGTTCAGCGAGCACAACAGTTTCGAAGGTTGGGTGCGGCGAATCGTCGTCAATACCGCGATTACGCACTACCGCCGAAACCAAAAACACGCTTTTCAGCTCGATGTGGATGAGGTCCATGCAACCCCTGCAGACTTGGAAGCGTTCAAGGAATTGGATTTCACTCGAGAAGAATTGGCGACTGCCATTGCGCAGCTGCCCAAAGGATATGGAATGGTGTTCAACATGTATGTAATCGAAGGGTACAAGCACAAAGAGATTGCCGAGCAATTGGGAATCGATTTGAATACGTCCAAAAGCCAGTTGAGTCGGGCGAGGAAGTATTTGCTAGGCATCCTCGGGAACATGTCAAAGCGAGCACGGAAGGCATAAAGTAGAAGCGATGAAAGCAGAAGAATTTGATCAGTACGTCCGTGCTCAGTTCGAAAACGAAACGGTTGCGCCACGCGCCGAAGTTGAAGACGGCGTCTTCGCTTCCCTCTCCGCTGCGACCCGAAAGCGCCGAGGCATTGCTGCCG
>DJYV01000011.1:0-19901 GCA_002448555.1 Flavobacteriales bacterium UBA6969 | reverse complement strand
AGCGCCGCGGCATTGCTGCCGTAGCCATTCTTTTGGTAGCAACGTCAGCGACGGCCTTGTGGCTCCATGCACCTGCTCCTGCACCCACCGAAGTGGCTGTTCCTGTTGCTGTGGCGCCCGCCATCCCTGCAGACCAACCTGCCGAGGCGGCAGCTTCGGTCGCTTCCACGCCAAGCGACGAACCAGAGCGCACTGCCCCCGAGTCCCGGGAAAAACCGGCAATGGACGAACGCGCAACGACGCCACCTGTAGCCTTGGATGAAGTGGCGTCTCGTCGGCTGTCCGGTGTGGAATTGCAGGAAACATCCGAGCCTCAGCTTCAGAAGCTCGAAGGTGAGAAATGGGTGTTGCCAGCGACCGTGGAGGTTAAAGATTAACTTTCGGGCATGCGCCTGGCCCGCTTCCTGACTTTCTTGCCTGCTGTGCTTGCTCCGCTTTGGGCGGTTGCTCACGACTCAGGAACACAAGATTCCATCCTCATCGATGGGGTGATCCTCGATGTCGAAGCGCAAGTGCGATTCTATAGCATTTCGGCCGATCCACGGAATGCCACTGCGGAGTTTCAAGCCGCATGGACTGTCAACGGCCTAGTGGGGGGTGGAAATCCTTCGACAGGCTGGTGGTCCTGGAGCGGACGTCCCGATGTGAGCCTTCAATGTTCAGCGAAGCTTCTGCGGTTTCCAGCTCGGTTAGACCGGCGAAAGCGCTTTCAAGGGCAAGCGCACCTGGATGCCGGATTCATGATGACTTCGTTGGTTTCCATTGATGCCGCTGCATTTCCCGATTCCCTTATTGGCTTCTTGCCGGCCTCGGCGACGGCCCCCCTCCGCTTGGTGACCTCCCAGCAATTCGATATTGGTGTCGAGTCAGACACCCTCGATGCGGCTACGGGCCGAACGACAGCTACGGTGCCGTTCTTTTCCATTGGATGGGATGGTGTGTTCGGTGAATGGGTTGGCGGGGTTGCCGGAGGCGTGGGTTACCGCATGCGCGCTTCGCTGGACCGGCCCACGTTGAATGCACCGACCTTGGATGGAGCAGCATACGTTCCAGGGGTGCAGAGAGTCCCAGGTTTTGCACCTATGATTCATGCCCGAATTGGCTACCGAAAAGCACGCTCTCCTTGGATGGTTCAGTTCACCGGACTGTGGATGCCCTGGGCTGCTCAGAACCATTGGTGGGGAGTTGGGGTTAAATACGATGCATGGTGAGAAGTTTGTCAGCCCAAAGCATTTCAGTATCTTGTAACACATGAAGTTCAGGTCATTCCTTGATTCCACCCACTTGTTGCCACTCATACTCTTGTGCGCATGGGCCATTCCGGTGAAAGGGCAGCAGGTCGTGAACGGCAGTTTTGAATCGCTCACCGCCTTGCCCACCACCACAGGTCAATGGAATTTGGTGCCGGGTTGGTTGGGCACCGGGAGTTCGGATAACACCCCCGATGCATTTCACATTCAAGGCACTGGCGGCGGAGACTTGCCGGAGACTCCGGTCGCGATGGTTTCGCCGGATCAGGGCATGGCCATTGCGGGCTTCATGGCGACGGGTGCCGCCGGGACCAACCGCCGGGAATATATCACAGGTACTTTCTCGCAACCGCTCGAACCGGGCGCCTCATACCGATTCACCTTCCGCATGACCAATGGAGAACGCACCGCGTTTTCGCAAGCTGGCCTCGAAGTGAGCAAGCTGGGCATGCATTTTTCGATGGGCCCATTGCAGCAAGTGGCGACGAACCCATTGAATGAAATTCCGCAGTTTGAATTGACCCCTGCTTTCTACAGCCGCGAATGGGAAACGATTTCCTTCAGTTTCGTGGCGCAAGGGCCGTGGACGTGTTTCACGTGGGGGGCATTTGGTCCTGACGACGGGCGAAGCATCGCCGTCAATGAAGGTGACGCACCGACCATGGCATATTGTTTTGTCGACGCGTTTGAGATTGCCTTGGACGATGATGGCATCACCGTGGATGAGGAAGAAGTGAGAGGCCCAATGAGCAAACCAACAACGGTGAATTTGGACGAGAATCCCTCGTGGTTTGTGCCGAATGCTTTTACGCCAAACAACGATGGTGACAACGATGTCTTTGTTCCAGTGTTGAACAACGTGGAAATGAAACGATTCGAGGTTTTTTCGCGGTGGGGAGAGAAGGTGTTTGCGTTGACGTCCAACATTGCTGATGGATGGGATGGAACCACCACCAGCGGGAAAGATGCGGAATCCGGAACGTACGTCTGGCAGGTTGACCTCGTTGACGCAGACGGCAAGACGATTTCCAAGTCCGGTGCCATCACCTTGATTCGCTGATTGGTTTATACCATGGTTCACAGCCATCCTCAGCGTGACATCCTCCCGGCCGGCAGCCCGGCTTCCGATTGGTGCACCCACCCTGAAACGCTTCAAGCCTTCTGGCCTTTTGCTGGAAACACGACGGGTATCGCCGCGGCCATTGCCGCCCGCGGTTCGGTCGACCTTCAGCGCCGAAAGCACACGGCGGATTGCATTCGGGACCAATACGCCAAAGCGGGAATCAGCCCACCACAGGCTTTGACCGATTTTGCTGAAGGAGCCGAAGTGGTCTCCGTCGGGCATCAACTGCAGGCAGGCGGAGGTCCGGCATTTTTTCATTACAAAATCCTGTCGGCCTTGCGCTGGGCGGCTCAACTTCGGGCCGCAGGCACGCCGGCTGTAGCGGTGTTTTGGATGGCATCGGAAGACCACGATTTTGAAGAGATCGCTCGGACGCATGCTCCGGGTGGCCCCATCTTTGAGTGGACTCCCGAACGCTTGGATGAAGCCTCGGTCGGTCGCATCGCATGGGATGCCGATGCCGAAAATGACTGGCAGGCCTGGTGCCAATCTATCTTGCAATCCACCGGTGCGATCGATGACTTACCCATGCCGCTGGCCCATCGCGTGCGGCATTGGTTGGAAGAGTGGTTTGGCCAAGAGAACCTGCTGGTAATCGACGGTGACGACCCCGAGTTGAAAGCGTCGGCCCGCGGCATCTTGGGGCGTGAATGGAGCGGGGATGGCATTGCCGATGCCTTGCGCTCGGCGCATGCGGCATATGCCTCGAAGTGGTCGTCGGTCCCGTTGAATGTGCAAGCGAACAACCTGTTTGTACTGGAGGAAAACGGGCGCCGTACGCGTGCAGACCGCTGGCTGGCTGCGCACGGTGCAGAGGATGTTCACCAGTTGCGTCCGGAACAATGGAGTCCCAACGCTGCGTTGCGCTCGGTCTACCAGGAGTATGTGCTCCAAAGTGCGGCGTTCGTGGGTGGTCCGTCCGAAGTGGGGTACTGGCTTATGCTGGCAGAAGCGTTTCGGCACCATGGCGTTGCCCACCCGGCCTTATTGGTGCGGGATGGTGCCTTCGTTCACAACGAGCATTCCTTACGGGCAGCGGAAGCGTGCGGTTGGACGCCGCAACAACCGGCATTGACCGGTGACGCCGCGGTTGCAGCCTGGGCGGACAATCTGTTGCGTGGCAACGGCGAATTGGATCGCGCATTTGAAGCCTGGTCAGAGGCGTTGATTGCACATGCCCAAGGCGTGCCGGGCGATGCGGTTCCGACCACCCGCGCGGCTTTGACCAAAATGGAAAAAGAGCTGCTCCACGTGCGAAAGAAGTGGCGTAAACTGGTGCGCCAACAACGAGCAGAGGAAGCAGAATCCATGCGCAAGGTGGTAGAAGATTGGATGTGTCCACGCGGCCAAGGGCAGGAAAGGCAACTGAGCGCTCTGGCGTTGATGGAAACCGTTGGAGGAGGGACGGCTTTCATCGAAAAGTGGTACAAGGAGCTCGAAGGCGCGAATGAACCGCAGTTTTTGGTCTTTCATCCGGATTCTTGACCGTTGTACACCTCGGGTGTGGGGCGTAAATTCGCCGGAATGCCGAATCCCTCTGATGCCTCCGGCCGCCCCGGCCAACCGAATGCAGAGCTCGAAGCCGTCCAAGACGCACAAGGCCTGGCCGCCTCGCCTCAGCTGCCCACTGAAGTCAAGAACTACATGATTGACATTGACGGAACCATCACCGACGATGTGCCCAATGAAGAACCGGAACGCATGGCGACCTGTTTACCGTTCCCAGACGCATTGGAAACACTGAATAAGTGGTACGAAGAGGGGCACATCATCACCTTCTTCACATCGCGAACGGAGGAGCACCGTGCCGTGACGGAGGCCTGGCTCGACAAGCACGGTTTCCATTACCACGGTCTGCTAATGGGCAAGCCCCGCGGAGGCAACTACCACTGGATCGATAACCACATTGTCCGAGCGACGCGTTACCAAGGCACGTTCAGTGACCTCGTGCGTGAGAAAGCGGAAATTGAAGTCTTCAAGCGCGGGTAATCAGCTGCTGCGCTCGTCGAGAAAGCGCTGAAGAATCAGCGCAGCGGCGACATCGTCGACGGCGCCTTTTTGTGACCGCTTGGACTTTTTCATCCCAGAACGGATGGCTGACTGAAGCGCTTCCTCACTGGTGTTGGTCTCATCGACAAGTGTGACATCCAAATCCGGGAACTCCTGTTCTAATTTTTTCTTGAATTCCAGAATTGCGGCTGAACTGTCTGTGAGGCCACGGCCCGATTCAACCCCCCAGCGGTTGGGGATGCCCAGGGCAAACCCGGCACAAGGTGCTTCATTCACCAAGGCCTTGATTGCCGGCATCAACTCCTTCGTGGGAACTGTTTTGTGTGGAAATGCCATGGCACCTGCCGGGTCAGTATAAGCCAACCCCGTCCGTGCTCCACCGTAATCAATGCCGATCCATCGAGCCATGCCGCAAGGTACGTCGCAAGCCATCCGGTTGCGACGTGCCCACCCCGTATCTTCGCACCATGCCCGCGCGGAAAGTACTGTTCATCCAAACGGCCTTCATCGGGGACGCCATCCTGGCTTCCGCGCTGTGGGAAACGTGGCATGCTGCGCATCCCGAAGATGCCATTCACATCTGCGTACGCCAAGGAAATGAGGCAATGTTCCAAGGGCATCCGTTCTTGGCTGGCGTACACATCTGGAACAAAAAGGGCGGGCTGCTGCCGCGCTACCGGTCGTTGAATGAGCTGGCAAGGATGCTTCGGCGCGAACGGTTTGACGCGGTGTTTACCCCGCATCGGCACGCTTCATCTGGTTGGTTGGCGTGGCGTTCGGGTGCGCCGATCCGTGTGGGCTTTGATGTGCATCCTCTGCGCCGGGTTTTCACCCATCGGGTGCCGCACGGGCTTGAGGAGGGCGTGCACGAAATCGCGCGCAATCACCGACTTGTGGAAGGGTGGACGGACGTGGAAGCGCCGCGGTTGCCGCGGTTGTATCCGGAACCGCTGCCCCCGGTTGGTCACGCGTTTGCGGTGCTGGCTCCTGCGAGCCAGTGGGCGACGAAACAATGGCCCGTCGAACGATGGATTGAACTGTGTGATGCGCTGGCGAAAGAGGTGCCTGAATTGCGGCTCGTAGGCGGTCCGGCTGATGCGGCCTTGCTGGAGGAGATTGCGGCGAAAACGGAGCACCCCAATGCAGTGGTGCAGGCCGACCAAGGGCTGTTGGAATCGGCGGCGTTGATGGCGCAAGCGGCCTGGGTCTTGACCAACGACAGTGGACCCTTGCACCTGGCCTCCGCTGTCAATGCACCGACCGTGGCTGTGTACTGTTCGACGGTTCCGGCCTTCGGTTTTGGTCCGCTTTCAGATCGCTCCCGGGTCGTGGAATCGGCTGAATCGCTGCCGTGCCGACCGTGCGGTGTGCATGGGAAGACCTCCTGTCCCTTGGGGCACTTTGCGTGTGGCGAGTCCATCACAGTAGACCAAGCGCTCAGCGCGTTGGACGCCCTCTGATGAAAGTTTGAAGCAAAAAAAAGCACGCAGTTGAAGCGTGCTTTTCATTAGTCTTTATTGATGTTATTCGGCGCACTTGCTGCCTGCGCAGAAAACGCGCTCCTCACCAGTGCCTTCCAATCGGATCCAAATGTCCGTTTCAGCATCCATGGCGTCGTACGCATTGCGGACCATGGTGCCGTCCTGCAAGATGAGGGCAAATCGAATGGATTGCAGCTTGCCATCGATCCAATTCACCATGTCGTAGCGGAATCCGATGTTGACAGCGCTCAGGTCTTTCTGTAGTTGCGCCAATTCGGCTCGCGTCGAGTTTTGGGTGACATGGACGTTGAGGTATCCGGGCTGCACCGTTTCTGCGGCTGCATCCGATTGGCCCTGCGCAGTGGGGTTGATGCCGAGCATGACGATGGCCATGCTGAAGATGAAGGCGATGTGTTTCATGTTCTCAAATTACGGTTTTTTTCGTGAAAAACTTGAGGTCCATTCGTGCATTGCATGTTGAAAAAATCCGCCCCAAAAACTGCCATCAAACAACTGTTTTCGATGGTATATGAAGCATCTTTGGAGACCAATCTTTGATCATGCATTTCATCGTATCCAGCAGCCAACTGCTCCGTCACCTTTCTTCGCTAAGCGGCGTCCTCAACAGCAGCAACACGTTGCCCATTTTGGATAACTTCCTTTTCGAATTGAGTCCTGGCGAGGCCGTCATCTCGGCAAGCGATCTGGAAACGACAATGACCACGAAGCTCGAGGTCAAAACCGAGGATACGGGTTCCATCGCGGTGCCGGCCAAAATGCTTTTGGACATCCTCAAGGCTTTTCCGGATATCCCGCTGACCTTCAAAGTTGATCCAGCGACGTACGCCATCGAGTTGACCAGTGACGCTGGCAAATACAAGTTGACGGGCGCCAACGGCGATGAATTCCCCAAATCCCCTGAATTGGACGATGCGGCGAGCATGACCATTGATGCCAACGCGTTGATCGGTGCGATTAACCGCACCTTGTTCGCGGCGGGCAACGACGACTTGCGTCCGGTGATGTCGGGCATTTTCTTTGAGTTCTACTCCGAGAGTGTGCGGTTCGTAGCTACGGATGCGCACCGCTTGGTGCGTTACGGCCGAAACGACGTCCAAGCGACATCTAACGCTCAGTTCATTGTACCGAAGAAGCCATTGAATCTGCTGAAGAACGCGGCCTCGCACGCGGAAGCGGTGACCATGACCTACACGGACTCCAACGCCCGTTTCCAATTTGACGACGTCACCATCATTTGCCGCCTCATCGAGGGCAAATACCCTAATTACGAAGCGGTCATCCCGAAGGACAATCCCAACCGCATGGTCATCAGTCGGACCAGTTTCCTCCAGGCCATTCGTCGCGTCTCCATCTTCGCGAACAAGACCACGCACCAAGTGCGGCTTAAAGTCGCTGGTAGTGAATTGGTCGTGAGCGCCGAGGACCTCGACTTCGCCAACGAAGCGAGCGAACGCTTGAACTGCAGCTACACGGGTGAGGACATGGAGATTGGCTTCAACAGCCGCTTCCTCATGGACATGCTCAACAACCTTTCCAGTGCGGAGGTGTCCTTGGAAATGTCTGCGCCGAACCGGGCGGGCATCATCAAACCGACGGAAGCCGAAGAGGAAGGGGAGGACTTGTTAATGCTCGTTATGCCGGTCATGCTAAACGCATAGTCGATTACGTTTTACCCTTTCGAATTCAAATCGCCTCGGCCGTCGGTCGGGGCGTTTTTGTTGGAACTCGATTTCGGGACGATGCGGAACTGGACGTCTTGGGAGGTACCATCTTCGGCGGTGGTCGTTTGGTTGGCATCCAATTCCCGCTGGCGAACGACATCCGGGTGCTCGGGATGGGCAGCGGCCCACCAGTCGGGCAAGCGCTCATCCGGAGCCGGTGGCTGCAGTTCCAAATCGGGGAGGGGCCCCTTTTTTCGAAACACCACCGCCATCAACAGCCCGCTCACCGCACCTGCGATGTGGCCTTCCCACGAAATGTGTTCGTCGATGGGCAGCATCCACCAGACCATGCCGCCGTATAAAAACGCCACGAGCAACGTCACCCGAAGCAGCAGTTGGGACTTTCGGACCACACCGGACGCGAAAAGGAAGGCCGCGAGGGCATAGTTGATGCCACTGGCACCGATGTGGTTGCCGCCTTTGGCAAATACCCACAGCCCCACCCCAGAAAGCATGTAAAGCAGAATCCACGTGCGTGCCGCAATTGACCGGTAGAAATAAAACAGCAGGCCGTTGAGCGTGAAAAACGTCGCCGTATTGTTCCACAGGTGCTCGAGATCTCCGTGCAAAAAGGGATAGGTAAAGACGCCGGTCCAATGCTCCCATTCCCGTGGGTGATTGCCCCAGCGGCGCCAATTCAATGCGTAGGCCTCGTTGATGGCGTAGACCCCCCAGATCAACAGGAGGAACAAGGCCGTCGTCCACAACGCGTAAAACAGCCGATTGGCGTCCAATACATTTGGGTTCCACCGGGGACGAGGCATGGAGTGGGGCAAGCGCATCCCATTAAGGTACGCAATTGCATCCGAGGGATTCCACAGGTCCGGTTGGATAAGTGCTTTTTACCATCCTTTATCAGCTTTGGCCGATTTTTAGATTTGGTACCAGTCTAAACCCTGTTAGAACGAAGCCCAGAGTACCATGAGCATTTCTGAGATTCACGCGTTGTTGGCCTTGATGGATGATCCGGATGAAACGGTATACGACCACGTGCGCGATCGTCTGCTCTCTAAGGGCAAGGACGTCCTGCCGTTTGTCAACGACGCTGCACTGTCTGGAAGGGAATGTGCCCTGTTCCATTCGCGGATGACTAAACTGCAGGAAGGCCTTCAGCAATCGGACATTCGGGAAGAGCTGGAGGCATGGATGGAATGCGGAGGACAGGACATTTGGGCCGGCACTCAATTGGTACAGCGCGCCGTTGATCCAGCGTGGCAGGTAGCAGAATCCAATTATGCTTTTGAATCCCTGAAAAAAGAGGTGTGGCTCGAACTCAATGAAGAGCTCACGGCCCTCGAGCAGGTGCGCATCTTGAACCACATTTTCTTCTCTGTCCACGAATTTGAGGGGGTGCGGCGCATCCCGCATGTGCCGTCAGAGGCACTGCCTACAGGGGTTCTGGAAGGAAAGAAAGGCAACCCCGTTGGAATGGGCATGTTGTACTTGTCCGTTGCACAAGCTTTGGGAATTCCGGTGCGCGGGATCAACCTCCCCAACCATTTCATTCTGGCGTATTGCGATGATGCATTTGTCGGGGAAGGAACGGCCCAAAAAGGTCAGGCGGGCATCCTGTTTTACATCAACCCGTACAGCCAGGGGACGGTCATTGGCCCCGACGATGTCTCTGAATTTTTGAGCCATATCGAAAGTGAGGGCGGGGAAACAGGCCGGCAGTGGCGACCGGCTCATTCCATGGAGATTGTCCAGCGACTGGTTCGAAACGTGGCGTATGCGCTGCGCGAAGGAGGAGATGAGGAGAAAGCCGAACGCCTGCTGGGCGTATTCCAGCGATTGCTGTCATCGTTTGAAAATGCGGAAGAGCGTTCGGGCGATTACCCGAATGTCTGAAGCAAAGGTGGCCGAGCGAACGTAGGCCAACTGCTGCGCCACCTTTTCGGGTAAGATGACTTCTTGGTAATGCTGTTCCGGGTCGTCGGTCGCTTCGAGCCGCTCACCTTCGTCAAACCCTGCGATGCTCGCCGGATCCGTGAGCCCCGGACGAACCTTCAAGACTTCCCGCATTTCATCGGTATAAAGCGCTGCGTATTTCGCCACCTCTGGTCGAGGTCCGACCAAGCTCATGTCGCCTTTCACTACATTCCACAGCTGCGGGAGTTCGTCCAATTTGTAGTTCCGCAACACACGACCTACCGACGTAATGCGCGGGTCGCTGGTCCCGAGGGTGACTTGTGCCCCTTCGCGATGCACGTGCATGGAGCGAAACTTGTACAGCCGAAATGGGACACCGTGGCGTCCAATGCGTTCCTGGTGGTAGAAGGCGCCTCCGCGCGACCCTGCCGCAACAACCACGCCAATCAGCAGCAAGAGCGGGGCGAGCAGTACGAGGGCGATAGCGCTGCAGAATGCGTCGAATGCACGCTTCATGGATTCATATCGTTTCGACCTCTTCCTTCACGGCTTGGATGATCCGGGTGACATCTTCATCGGTCAATTCCAAGTGAATGGGCAGGCTCAAACTCTCTTCGAAGAGCCGAGCCGATTCGGGGTAATCTGCCACGTGTTCGCCCCGGCGCTGGTGCAGCGTGAGCATAGGCAAGGGCTGAAAATGGACATTGGTGGCGATGCCTCGTGCCTTGAGGTTCGTCATGATGCGGTCTCGCTGCTCTGCTGAAATGCCGCTGATGCGCAGCTGAAAGAGGTGATACGAGCTAGTACGCAATGCATCCTCGAGGGGCGGACCTTCGTACCAAGCGCAGCCGTTGAACCCTTTGTCGTACGCGCTGGCGATTGCCGCTCGGCGCAGGAGCTGATCAGGGTATTTGCGGAGTTGTGCACGGCCAATGGCAGCTTGCAAGTCCGTCATGTTGCATTTGTACCCCGCGTCCACCACGTCGTAATGCCAGCTGCCGGTGGTTTTTTCCAATGCGCTTTTGGATTGCCCGTGCAGGGCCATGGCCTTGAACCAACCAAGGATGACATCCATATCGAATGAGTCAGGAAGACTGAACGCCAATGCGCCTCCCTCGGCCGTTGTGAGGTTTTTGACAGCATGGAAGCTGAATCCGGTGATGTCGGCCTGACTGCCCACCGGTTCACCGGCGAAGGTGGCACCAAACGAGTGCGCTGCATCCGAGAGGAACAAGGGCCGCCCGAGTTGGGCTTGCACGTCATTCCCGGCATGAAACTGGGTGCGAATGGTTGCGGAGTTGAGCAAGGTGTGGACGGCATCGTAATCGACTGGCCAGCCCCCCAAGTCCACCGGCATTACCACTTTGGTTCTGGGGCCGATGTGCGCGCGAACGGCGTCGGCTGAAACGACCCGCTGCTTGGGGTCGATGTCCACCATCACAGGCTCTGCACCGCAGTGCAAAACGATGTTGGCTGTCGCGGCATACGTCATGGCCGGAATGATGACTTCGTCACCGGACCCAACGCCAAACCAGCGCAACGCCAATTCACACGCTGTCGTCCAACTAGAGAAACAAGCCACGTGTGGCCCCGCTAAAAACGCCGCTAACTCCTCTTCAAACGCCGCCAGCTCCGGACCAGATGTGATCCATCCCGATTGCAGGACGCGGGTCACTGCGGCAATGGTATCGCCGTCGATGGGAGGTGGGGCAAAGCCAATTGGCTTGGGAGTGGCCATGGTGCAAAATACGTTCAGAACCCCCTTGTTATCAAGGGCATTGAATCATGGCAATCGGCGGTGTGTATTTATGTTAATCGACAGAACTTTCTGGGCAAATGAGTGCTTGTTCTTACGTATTGTTCGGCGCTCGAAGAGGAATGACAATCCTCATGTTTCACCCATACCTGTTTGAACTATATTTATACCAAAGAGTTAGCGAAATGACGATGACCAATCAATGCAATTGGTGCTCAGACGAATTAGCTGAAGAGATTCTAGACCAGTCCACCGTAATGGAGGTGGATGCCGGAACTGCGGTTATGAATCCCGGCGACCCCGTGGAAGGGGCTTACATTTTGGAACTAGGAGCTGTCAAGCTGTTTCGCATCTGTGGGGACGGTAACCGCCACGTCTTATACCTCCTGCGCAAGGATGGCATGTGCGCACTCAGCACACTCACTTCGCTTACTGGAGGCACGATGGATATACTTGCTGAAGCCGAAGTTCCCACTAAAATTCGCGTTCTTCCTAAGGAGCTCACGGACCGGCTTTTTGTCGAAAATGAAGAATGGAGAAACATGGTGCTTCACAGCATCCGGACTTCGTGGCAAGACTCAATGGGCATGTTGGACCAGGTTGCCTTCAAACCGCTCAAGGGTCGGCTTGAATCATACCTGCAGACGCATTCCCAATTGTCTGACCGACAAATCGTGACCAAGTCACATGCCGAAATTGCTGAGGAATTGTACGTCAGCCGCGAGGCGGTCAGCCGCACCCTCAAAACCATGGAGAATGAGGGCATGGTTCGCCTCGGTCATGGATCGATCAAAGTCATCGACATCCAGGAGAGCAACTGTCAGTCTTGATTGAAAGCGTCGCGTTGACGCTTTGATGCTGCGCGAAAGGCGCTTAATTCGTCAGTCCCAAGTACATCGACGTTGGTCAGGTAAATCCGTGCGTGGCCAACAACCAATTCAGTTTCCACAAAAATGGGCAAACGCTGTTCGTCAGCTGTGACGACGACCCGCATTTGATCCCCTGCTTTGAACACCGTGCCGTCAATCAGTGTGGGGGAAAATTCCCAACAGGTTGTTTCGGTTTTCGTTCGCGGGTCCTCATGCCGGATGGTCCCCTTGAAGCCAAGGCGTGTGCTGTGCAATTCCCCGTCCAAGATGAGGTTCAACGCTACCGTGTCTCCCGGATGGTAGTCTTCCCACGGCAAATGCCGGCAATGGTGCACGGCGGTCATCACATCGTGCAGCGGGGCTTCCGACTCAGCGGCGAGCGTTCCGCTCTTGAGTTCAGGGTCAGCGCTGATCCACCTGACTTCCTCTGGGTTTTTCAAAAAGTACCAACGGTCGTAGGCGTGGCTGCCTTCTCGACCTCGCCGTTGGAAGTTGATGGAAGCTAAGGATGCATCCGCCACACTGGCGTAAATGCTGTTGACGGGATAGAACCAATTCCAGTGTTTGCGGGAGGCACCCCAGCCTTCAAAACTCCAGAGTTGATTTCCGCTGTACGCCATGGAGGCTGTAGTGAAACTTACATTCCCGACCTCCAAATAAAAGGGCCCCCATTCATAGGTTACGGTGTAATCCAATCGCTCCCCGTCGGTGGGTTGTGTAGTGAACGATTGCGCAGATGCGGGCGACCACAGCCAACAGGCCATCGGCAACAAAAAAACCCTGCTCCGAGGCAGGGTTTTGAAGAAATCGGAAATCCGAGCAACCATTAAGCGCCTGGCTCAAATTCGACAAACGCTTTGATGGTCAAGAACGTCTGAGCCGGATCGGTATTAGCATTGATGGTGACCTTTTTGGTCTGTTGATTTTTCTTGCCTTTGGAGTTGAATTTCACTTCAATCTGGCCCTTCTCGCCGGGCTGAATGGGCTCCTTCGGGCACTTTGGTACTGTGCAGCCGCACGAGCCTTTGCAATTGTCAATGATGAGCGGCTCATCACCCGAATTCGTGAATTCGAACATATGGGTCACGGCATCGCCCTGGGTCAAGGTGCCAAAGTCGAATTCGTATTCATTGAATGCGATGGTGGTCGTTGGTCCAGTGGGCGGCGTAGCACCTGCGCGTGCGGGGTCGTAGTTCCCATCCGTACCAGGACTGGTATTAACAGGGAGCTCACGTGAGTCTTGCTCAGCAGCTGGGCGCGAGATGGCGGTTTCGCTGCTTTCTTCTCCTGCACATCCAATGGCCAAGATGGCCAAGGCAGGAACAAACAAAAATTTCCAGTTCAATTTCATGGTCATGATTTTCAAGTCAAAATTACAATTCAAAAGGTATCGTGCGCAAGGTTGGCCTTCTCGAAGGTGCCGTCTTGCAGAATTTCGATCGCCCGCTCCAGCGATTCGTTGAGGCCGGAAATCACACGATAGAAGGTGCTTTGTTCGAGCAGATTTCGCCCCATCATTGCTTTTAACCGCAAGGCGATGGCGTCACCGGATTTGGACCAGTCTTCTTCGTTGAATTCGACCCCTTCAGCGGAGGCAAATGCCTCGAAGTCTTCGAGCATTGCGTCGGTCACTTCGAAGGCCTCAAGGAAGGTGTCTTCCGTTGGATAGGCCGATTCCAATTCAGCCCGCAAACTATCGACGTATGTGAGGGCGTAACGATTATCGAGGCCCTTGCGCAAGATGGAACTGAAGTAGGCCGAGTTGTTGGTGGTGTCGAGGGGAACGAAAATATCCGGCAGGATGCCGCCTCCGCCATACACCGTCCGACCGCGCAATCGGGTCTCGTATTTCAGGCTGTCGGGCAAATCGAGGCTATCCAAGCTCATCATTTCACCGGTTTCGTACCGGTCAAACTTTTCCATGCGGTATGCATCCACTCCTTCGTCGTAAGGTTTTTGAATGCAGCGACCTGCGGGGGTGTAGTATTTCTGTACGGTCAGGCGCACCGCGCTGCCGTCGGGCAGGTTGACGGGGCGTTGCACGAGGCCCTTACCAAAACTTCGGCGGCCTACGATTAATCCCCGATCCCAGTCTTGTACGGCACCGGACACGATTTCCGAAGCGGATGCACTGCCTTGGTCAATCAGCACGACGAGGCGGCCTTGTTCGAACCGTCCTGGGATGCGGGCATACGTGTCATCCCTCGGGAACGAGCGGCCTTCGGTGTAGACAATGAGTTTTTGCTCCGACAAGAATTCGTCGGCCATCTGAATGGCGGTGCGCAACATGCCGCCGCCGTTTCCTTGTAAGTCCAAGATGAGGTCCTCCATGCCTGCCTGCTTCAGCTTGGCGAAGGCTTTGTAGAGCTCGCTCATCGTGGACTTGGAAAACCGGTTCACTTTGACGTAGCCAATGCCCGGTGCCACCATGAAGGAAGCGTCCACCGAGTAGATGGGGATTTTGTCTCGGATGATTTCGAACGTCAAGAGTTCGGGGTCGTTTCCGCGCTTGATCCCGACGGTGACCAGCGTTCCCTTTGGTCCTTTAAGCAATCGCTGCACGTCCTTGTTGGTCACACCGGTTCCGGCAACGACCTCACCGTCAACCGTGACAATGCGGTCGCCCGCCATGATTCCGAGTTTTTCAGAGGGTCCGCCTGAGATGGGCGAAACGACCATGATGGTATCCCGGAATATGTTGAACTGAATGCCAACCCCTTCGAAATTCCCATTCAAGGGCTCGTCGGCGGCCTGGAGTTCTTCCGCGGGGATGTAGACCGAATGCGGGTCCATTTCTTCCAGCATGTTGACGATGGCGGTTTCTACCAGCGATTCCATGTCTGTGTCTTCCACATAGAGCTGGTCCATGTAGTAGAGGAGGGTATTAAATTTCTGGCCTTGTTCTTCAAAATCGGACTGCTGTGACCACGCCGGAGCGGCCACAATCCAGCTCAGGATCATTCCCAATGCAAACTGCTTTCCCATGTCGTTTTTCAATCAGGCCTGAAGGTACCGATTCTTCATGTGAGATGCGCCCCGACACTCCCCAATTTTCCCCAACCGATTAAGGACAATCGACGTAAATTTGGCAGAGAACTTGAAGAACCTGATTGATGAAATTATTCCAAGCCATCGCCTTGGTGGGATGGGGGCTGACCTGTGCCGTCGCCCTGCAGGCACAGACGTCACAAGCACAAGGGGACAAGACCATCCCCGTTGTTGAAGTCGATGCACCCAACGTTCAGCATCTGTGGAACCGCGCCTACTGGCACGAAGAGCACACCGGCAAAACGATGCAAGGGGAAATCCTCGATGCCTCGTTTGACTTTTTCGAAGAGGCCGATACGGCCGTGACGGAAGACGGAACGGTGTGGACCTTGCGCATTCGTGTGGAGGACGCCCCGGCCTTGTGTGTGTATTTCGATGCATTCCACCTTCCCATGGGTTCCTCGTTGACGTTCCAATCGGAGGCGGGTCGCTTCAGCAGCCCGTTTGTAGAAGGCCCGATTGATTACACTGAAAACAACGACCACGGACGGTGGGTGAGTGGTGAGGTTCCGGGTGAAGAATTGGTGATGCGGTACGTGCAACCCGCCGATGTGGTTGGCGCGCCCGGGCTGCATGTGAATGCAGTCGGCTACTTCTTCCGCTTTTTGTGGCTTGATGGCGAATACGATTTGCTTGCGGAAAACAACCGAGGTTCAGATCCTTGCCAAGTCGATGTCATGTGCCCGGAGGGCGATGATTGGCAGTGCCAGCGGGATGCCGTGGTGCGGCTGCGGGTGTCCCAGGACGGAGGCATTTTCCTGTGCTCAGGCGCGATGGTGAACAACACGGCCCAGGATTGCAAGCAACTGTTGCTGAGCTCGTTTCACTGCGCAGACGAGGTGGACGAAAACGGCTGGTCCTTGCTCAAGGTTCGTTACAACTACGAATACTTCGAATGCGAGGGCTCGTCCAGTTTCAATTCGCACGTTCGAACGGGCGTCCTTTACCTCACCAGCTCTGACGATATGTTTGGAAACAACATCAACGGCTCGGATTTTCTCCTGCTGGAAGTAGAGGATCCGGTTTTTGACAGCTGGACGCCGTTTTACGCCGGCTGGGATGTCAGTGGTTCCAATCCGACAAGTGGCGTCGGCATCCACCACCCTTCCGGCGATCGGAAGAAGATCTCCACCTTCACGACCACTGCCGCGAACAGCAGCGCCTACCATCCCGGGGCGCATTGGCGGGTATACTGGCAGGAAACCGTAACCAACCACGGCGTGACCGAAGGCGGTTCGTCGGGGTCACCGCTGTACAATCAGAACCAGCACATTGTGGGTACGTTGACGGGCGGTGCGTCGTTTTGCGATTCACCGAACGCTCCGGATTACTATGGGAAGATGAGCTACCACTGGGACGGCAACAATCCCATTTCGGATGAAGAGAAGCTTTACAATTTCCTCGATCCACTTGGAACGGGCCAAGAAGTGTTGGACGGTAGCTATGTGACCGATTTGGAAGTGCCGTGTGCCGAACAAACCATTTGCGGCGTGGTCGAAGTGGAGGAGGAATGGTTGATTGAAAACGAATGGTCCATTCGACCGAACCCGGCACAGGACCGCGTGTACGTGGACTGGTCCGGTGAGGTGCGGGCCGCTGAACTGCGCTTTTACGACGCCCTTGGGCGCCCGGTTGCCCAGTTTGATGTCCAGCAGATGGCCATCCCCGCAGCCGATGTGAGCGGGTGGGCGCAGGGCCTTTACTACGTCACGGTGGAGACCGCTGGTGGAGCGACGGCCACGCGCAAGCTCGTCATCGAATAAAGAGCGCTAATTCGCGACCCACGAAAGTTTTTCGAGCTCGATTTTGCTTTTGAATGCCCCGAACAAAACGGTGGCCGCGTTCTTGTGCATGGCGATGACCTCGCCGCGTTCCTTCCCGCCGTTGCGCAACCGAACGGTTGATCCCACCTGGATGCGTTCGACAAAATGCTTCGGCCGACGTTTGGAAGCCTTGGCGGACTGCGCACGTTTCTTCGCTTGCTTCGCCGCCTGATTTTCGAGGCGCTTCGTCTTCTCGACGGCGAGGTATTTTTCGACGTCCTGAAGGAGCGCTTTGTTCCGGCTGCCCGGGTCAAACTTGTCGATGAACTGCTGCAGTTTGCGCCCGCGATGGAATGCATCGTTGTTGTCCTCGGCGAGTGCTTGTTGGGCTTCGGCCCGGTCGTTGATGTGCTGTTCGCGGCGGTTCATGGTCACCTTCAGTTGCTCGAGTTCGAGCTCCTTTTTGAGGTGCCGGTCGGTCACTTTGGCCAGGGTGTTTTTCTCTTTCTGCAGCTCTGAAATCAATTCGTCCAACTTGACCTTGCGGTGATCCAACTTCCCTTTGGCGCGTTTGATGAGGTCGTTGTTGATGCCATTGATGTGCGCCACCTCGAAGGTGAATGAACTGCCGGGAGGACCGATGTCGAGCTTGAATAACGGTTGCAGGGAATCTTGATCGAACCGCATCGAACCGTTGATTGCTTCGGGCAATTGGGCGGCGCGGGTCTTGATGTTGGCATAGTGGGTGGTGATGACAGCGAAGACCCCGCGTTCGTACAGCTCTTCAAAAAACACCTCCGCCAGGGCACCTCCCAACTCCGGGTCCGAACCCGTGCCAAATTCATCGAGTAACAGGAGGGAAGACCGATCGGCTACATCCAAAAACCCCTTCATGCGGTTTAGGCGGTAACTGTACGTACTAAGCTGGTTTTCAATGCTTTGGTTGTCTCCAATATCCGTGAGAATGGACCGGAAACAGCCCATCTCGCTGTTGGGGTGGGCGGGGATGAGCAACCCGCTTTGCAGCATCACTTGAAGCAAGCCTACCGTCTTGAGCGTGATGGATTTCCCGCCGGCGTTGGGACCGGAAATAACCAGCATGCGTTCCTTTCGCTGCAGCTGCAGCGTCTGCGGCTCGGTGTGCGTCCCGCTGGCTGCATTTTGCATGGCGAGCAGCGGGTGGTAAGCCTGGATGAGGTGAAAGTTTTCGTTCGTGCGAATGCCGGGCAGGTCGGCGTCCATTTCACGAGCCAACTGCGCCTTGGCACGGGCCCAATCCAATTCGACCAGCAGCCGATGGTACGAGCGGAGGTCGGGCAGGAAGCGCCGAATCTGCTGCGTCAATGCACGCAGGATGCGATGGATTTCCTTGCGTTCATCGTCTTGGAGCATCTCCATTTCGAAGTTCATGGACACCGTCGATGCGGGTTCGATGAAGGTAATGGAGGCGTTCTTCGACTGTCCCAACGCGGTCCCGGCGATTTTGCGCTTGTGGGTGCTGCTGACCGCGAGGACGCGGCGCTGGTTGATAAACCCTTCTTTGGTGTCGGCCAGCCATCCGCGCTCCTGGTGCTTCTTGAGTTCTTTGAGGAACTGCCGGTTGAGGTTTCTGCGCAAGCGAACCTTCTCTTCCCGGATTTGAATCAGCTTGGGTGAAGCGTTGCTGCGGACTTCGCCTTTGGCATCAAATACCCCATCGATGGCCCTCGGGAGTTCTTCATTGGGTTCGAGCCCGTCGATTAGTTCGCACAGCCGGGGAAAACCATCGGCCTTGCCTTCCAGCGCTTCGATGACCCCGTTGACGGTTTCCGTGGCGGTCCGAATTCGGTTGAAACCTGCTTCATCCAACACGGAATCCCGAACGGCAAGGCGCTCGTTGTCCGCAGCGATTTCCTCTCCACCAACGGCTGGAAAGGGCACCCCTTCGCTCCGCAGGTTGAGGAATTCCTTCGTTCGTTCCAATTCTCTGCGCCACGATTTGGGATTGACTCTGGGATGCAATTGGGTTGCACGATCCACCGTCGTGGGGTTGTGGCAATGGTTCAGCAACAGCGTTTTGACCACATCAAATTCGAGGTCCTTGGCGGTTTGGTCATCGAAATGCGCCATCCGTCCATCGGAAGTCGAGCGCTGGGTTCGCCGTGCGTTTTTCGGTTTACTCGCCATGGTCTTGGGTCAGTTGAACGGGTCCCCACCCTCGGTTTGCACATTCAACGCGCAAAACTTCAGCGATGTTCTCTGTTTGGTCGGGATGAAACCAATGCACGCCTTCCATTTTCTGAAACCAGGTCATCTGGCGTTTGGCAAATTGCCGCGTGCGAAGCTTGATCTCCTCAGCAACTTGGTCCGCTGTCCATTCACCTGAAAAAAAAGCGTTCCATTCCCGGTACCCCACTGTTTGCAGCGCATTGGCTGACCAATGAGGGCGTAGGGCTTCCACCTCTGCTTTCAATCCCGATTCCATCATCAGGTCCACCCGGCGATTAATGCGGTCAATCAATTCCGCGCGTTCCCGCTTCAAACCGATGACGAGTGTGTCAAATGAGCGTTGAACCGTTGAGCTCGAATGAAAACTCGAAAACGGCTTGCCGCTGGCCAAGCACACCTCCAAGGCGCGCACCACGCGTTGCGGATTCTGCGTGTCCATGGTGGCAGCGTGTGCCGGATCCAAACGTTTCAATTCATCCACCAGCACCTCCAATCCTTCCGCTTCTAAACGCGCATTGAGAGCGATTCGGATGGTCAAGTCGGCCGGCACTGGGTCGAGTCCTTCGAGGACGGCCTTCACGTACAACCCGCTGCCACCGCTGAGAACGGCGCACTTGCGATGGGCAAACCACTGCTCGAGCCAGGCCAACGCATCCGATTCGAATTGGCCCGCACTGTAGAGGGCATCGGGCTCGAGAAAGTCCACGAAATGGTGGGGGACTGCGGCGCGTTCATCAGCGGTGGGCTGGGCGGTGCAAATGGGCATGCCGCGGTACACTTGC
>DJYV01000025.1 GCA_002448555.1 Flavobacteriales bacterium UBA6969 | reverse complement strand
CTTGCGTCCGTTCTCGATGTGTGTTACTTCGGACATCAACTCACCAGATTCGAAGAAAAACTTGAACTGGCCAGAAGGGTTGCCATCTTTGAACTGGCCCACGTAGTAAAGGTTTCCGTTCGGCCAAACGCGGATCCACGTGCCCTCTTTGTTGTTTTTGGCGTTGTTGACATTGAAATCAATGCCGGCCTGTCCAGCGGGGTAATTGCCTCCGGAAGGCGTTCCCGGTTGTGCCCATGAGGCATGGCCCATGAACAAGGCAAAACAAAGGACGAGGGTAGCAGGGGTGACGTTGCGCATCATGAAAGCGAAATTAAACAATTGAGAGGTGGTCCCACGGGTAAGAACGGATGCGTTGGTGCGATTTGTACACGGTCCATGGACACAGGCCTATCCTTGTGTACTTTTGCCCTCCCAAACACCATTATTTCAGAACCATGAAAGTAACCGTAGTCGGCGCAGGAAACGTAGGTGCAACGTGTGCAAACGTCCTGGCTACCCGCGAAGTAGCGAACGAAGTTGTATTGTTGGACATCAAGGACGGATTTGCCGAGGGCAAGGCCTTGGACATCTGGGAGACGGCTCCCATCAACTTGTACGATACCCGCACGGTCGGTGCGACCAACGACTACGCGAAGACGGCAGGTTCAGACGTGGTGGTCATCACGAGCGGTTTGCCGCGCAAGCCCGGTATGAGCCGCGACGATTTGATTGCGACCAACTCCGGCATCGTGAAGAGCGTGACCAACAGCATCCTCGAACACAGCCCAGTGGCCATCATCATTGTGGTTTCCAATCCGTTGGACGTCATGACGTACTGTGCCTACCTCACCGCCAATAAGCCGTCGAGCACGGTGATGGGCATGGCGGGCATCCTCGACACCGCCCGCTACCGCGCCTTCTTGGCCGAGGCTTTGGATTGCTCACCGAAAGACATCCAAGCGGTGTTGATGGGTGGCCACGGAGACACCATGGTGCCGCTTCCACGCTACACCACGGTTGGGGGCATTCCTGTGACGGAGCTCATCGATTCAGACACCCTCAACGCCATTGTGGAGCGCACGAAGAAAGGAGGCGGCGAGATCGTCAACCTCTTGGGTACGTCCGCTTGGTATGCGCCCGGTGCTGCTGCAGCCCAGATGGTGGAGGCCATTGTGCGCGATCAGAAGCGCATCTTCCCGGTATGTGCCTGGTTGACGGGTGAGTACGGCATCAACGATTTGTACTTGGGCGTTCCCGTGAAGCTCGGCAAGAATGGCATCGAGAAAATCATCGAGCTCGACCTCAATGATGAAGAGAAAGCCTTGCTCGCCGAAAGTGAGAAGGCCGTTCGCGGCGTAGCTGAGGTGCTCGACCGCATGAACGCCGAAGCATAAACATCCAGCAAGCGCCACACGGCGTTACTGCACGACAACCGGCACGGTTTGGATCATTCCACCCGCTGCGGGTTGTGCCGTTAGGAGGTACAGGCCAGGTGTTTTGGGCGCAGGAAGCGAAGCCGTACCCGCTTGCTGGACGCCCAAGGCGAAGACCGACCGACCGCGGAGATCGAGCCACTCCAATCGGGTGGGTTGTTGGAGCTCGAGGCGAATGATACCACCTGCGCGTGCCGGATTCGGAGCAATGACGGGCGACATAGGCTGGACAGGGCTGGCAATGCCAACAGCCGTTCCGCTGAACCACCGCAACCCACCGTTTTGGATACCGACGACCAATTCGGGGATGCCATCTGCGTTCGCGTCGCCCAGTGTGCCACTCGACCGCAGCCCACGCATCGCCGAATTCCAGGATGAACCGGTGGCTTCGAGTGGCGCCAGGATGTCGGCGGGATTGAGCAGTCCGAAGTATTGGATTTCCCCCAGTTCATTACCGGCAGCGATGTGAATGTCGCCACCATCCTGGTATAAGCATGGAGTGGAGTAGCCATTGATGCCCAGCGCGTTGTTGACTTGAATGCCACCCCAGCTGGTTTCAAACTCAGGCGTGGTCTGCATGCACCAAGCGGGAGCGGAAGCTGAACCGCAATTGAGGTACAGCATCAGGCTGCCGTTTTTTTCTCCGATAACGAGGTCGAGCAGCCCATCGGCGTTGACGTCAATCAATTGAGGCGCGGCGAATTGCCCCACGTCGATGGCTTCGCCCTGCGCGTCCTGAACGGCCAGCTCTTCCATGTTCCATGTGGGCCACATGCCGGGGTCAGCGGTGTTGCTGTAGGCATGCAACAGGCCCAGCTCATCCCCAACAAGGAGGTCGGTGTCACCGTCGCCATCCACATCTCCAAAGGCCGGATGGCCGCTCTCGATGCCGTTGAAGGCGAAGTCAATCGCTGACCATGTGCGCCATGCATAGGTCGGTTGGGTTGAGGTTCCTGTGTTCTCGAACAAGGCAAGGGCCGTCGGGGTCTCATTGACGCCCTCGTAACGTTCTTTGTTGCCGACGGCGAGGTCCAAGTCTCCGTCTCCATCGAGGTCGTGCAGCACGGGAATGGCGCCACGCCCCACATCAATGGTCCCGTCTTGGATCCAATGGTCGGAGGCCAATGCCCACAGCGGGGTATCCGTTGTCCCTTGATTTTCCCACAACTGAACGCATTGGTCGTCATCGATTTCTAAGGCGATGTTCGGGGAAATAACCAGGTCCCAATCGCCATCGTTATCGGGGTCTATCGGATACGCAGCGGGGAACCGTTGGAGGAAGATACTGTCGGCTTCTCCGGCGTGAGGCACGAGGGCAGGGAAGGCCATGTCGACCCAAGCGGTGCTGTCTTGGCCATCAGTGGCGTCTTCCAGCATGAGTCCGCTCATGGTGGGGTAGGTGACGTCGGAGATGAGCAAATCGTGAAAGTTCTCTCCGTCAAATTGCAGCGCAGTAATGGCGCCCCCAGCATGCACGCCGTCGCGCTCGTTGAGTGCTTCCTCAGTGGGGGCAGGCCGGCCTTCCGGGTCGACGACGTTGAAGCTGCAGTTGTGATCGGTTCCGATGTACAGGGTATTGTCCTCGGACCCTTCAGAGACCATTCCATAGCAGCGGTTCGTGCAGACCAAATCCAACCCGCATGTCGTTTGTCCAGAAAAGCGGTACAACGAAGAACTCGTCTCCGTGAAACAAATGAAATCGAGGTCGCCGTCGTTGTCTACATCGAAAATGGCTGGCTTGTCGATGGTCAAACACACCAATGGCAATTCTTGTGCGCCGGTGCCGAAGTCCCAGCTGGCAGTCAGGGGCAACGCATACGGCTCGAACGTGGGGACGCCCGGAGCTGCCGAGGTGTTGCGGTAGACGTGAATGCTGTTTTGGTACCCGGTGAACAGGTCGGGCATTCCATCGCAATCGAAATCACGCAGCAGCACCCAGTGCTTAAGCGCCGGCCAGCCTTGGCTCCAGTCTGGCCGCTCTTTCCAGCCTCCGTCCGAGGTCTTTTCGAAAACCAGAATGCGGCCACCGTCACGGTCAAACGTAAACAGGTCCATGTCGCCGTCCCAGTCGACATCAACTTCGGACCACTGCGGTGCACTCATTCCCCCTGTAAAAGGATGCGGCATGGCATCCTCTTGCATCATCACTTCAGGCCCGGTTGTGAGGTCCCAGCTCCATGGGGTCTGCCCTTGGGCTTGAACGTAGAACAAGGCAACGGAAAAAAGTGCGAGGTAGAGTTGACGTCCGTTCATGTGGGCAAGTTATTCGGATTTGTTGATTATATCCCCAGACTTCCGCATACGTGACAGAACGTAGTCGGAATAAGTTTGGGCATGCCGTTATTGAACCGAGAACAATGCCTCTGGGTTGCTTGGGGTTTGCTGTGTGTTGGAGCCTCTGTGTTGCTCGCGGCATATGGCCGTCACGGCATGGAGACGGCAGAACTCCAGACGCGGTGGGGCATCGCGGTGGAGTATTTTCGATTCATGGGATTGGGACTTGTGGTGATGGTGCTCGTGCGCGCCCTGCGTTCGGGCATGACCGATCGCATGTGGGCAGAGCGGATGTTGGTCCTTGGCACCTTGCTTTTTTCCGGCACGGTGGGCGCCGAGAGCATCGCTCCGGACTCCGACCTGCTGAGCCGAGTGGGGTGGGCCGCTCCCTTGGGCGGCGTCCTCATGGCTTTGAGTTGGTTCACATTTGTTTTTGAATTTATTCGAAACCAACGCCCTTCACCCTCCTAACAACTCATCTATCTTTAGCAATGAGAAATGCAATGATCAATTCTCTCATGAAACACGTTGGAAACACCCCCTTTGACGCGTCGTTGGATGCCGTCAAACTGGAAGGAGTGGCACGCGCCCACTGGAACCTTCCCCCCGCAAAACTTATTTTACAAACCCTCCTCCGAGGCGAAGGCGTTCTTACCGATGCAGGTGCGTTGGCCGTGTCGACTGGTGCATTCACCGGTCGTTCGCCCAAAGACCGGTTCCTCGTAAAAGACGCGCTCACCGCTGATCGCGTTGATTGGGGTGACATCAACCAGCCCATGGAGGCGGCCCATTTTGACCGGCTGCACGAGGACATCGCGCAGCACCTAAAAGGTCGCAGTGTTTTTGTGAGAGATGCGGCTGTAGGTGCGGATCCCGCATCCCAGATTAAGACGCGTGTCATTTCCGAAAAGGCATGGGCGAATCTATTCGTGTCCAACATGTTCATTCGGTTAGAAGAAGAGGACATGTTGGTTCCTTCTCCAGAATGGACCGTGATTTGCGCCCCCTCTTACCAGGCGAATCCCGACGTGCACGGGTGCAGACAGGCGAACGTGACAGCAGTGAGTTTCACGAAGAAATTGATCCTCATTGCCGGTTCCGCCTACACAGGCGAAATCAAAAAGGGGATGTTCTCCGTGATGAATTTCGTGTTGCCAACAGTGCACAACGTATTTCCCATGCACTGCTCGTCCAACGTCAATGATGCAGGAGAGACGGCGGTTTTCTTCGGCCTCTCTGGCACCGGTAAGACCACGCTTTCAAGCGATGTGGACCGGACGCTCATAGGGGACGACGAACACGGATGGGGTGAAGACGGTGTATTCAACATGGAAGGCGGCTGCTACGCCAAGACCATTGATCTCAATGCGGAACGCGAACCACAGATCTACAATGCGATCAAGTTTGGCGCGATGCTCGAAAACATCGGTTTTCAGCAAGACGGGGTGACGCCGGATTACTTCGATGCTTCCATCACGCAAAACACCCGGGTTTCTTACCCAATCACGCACATTCCTGGCGCGTCTACCGACGGTAAGGGTGCCCATCCCAAGGACATCTTCTTTTTGACCTGCGATGCGTTTGGTGTTTTGCCTCCCATCAGCCAATTAGACGCGGGACAAGCCATGTACCACTTCCTTTCCGGGTACACGGCGAAAGTCGCAGGAACGGAAGTCGGGGTGACGGAGCCACAAGCAACCTTCTCGGCTTGTTTCGGAGCGCCATTTATGCCATTGCCTCCCACTGAGTATGCTGAAATGCTTGCCGAAAAGGTGCAGCAGCACGGCGTGCGCATTTGGCTGGTCAACACCGGTTGGACCGGTGGAGGCTATGGCGTGGGAACGCGCATGAAACTGAAATACACACGCGCCATGATTCGCGCTGCCATGAACGGAGCACTCGACGGCGTCGCCATGCACAAGGATTCGGTATTTGGTTTGCATTCGCCAACGGCTTGCCCCGGTGTGCCGGATGAGGTGCTGATTCCCGCGAAGTTGTGGGAAGACGCCTCGGCTTATCAGGCTGCAGTGGCCAAATTGGCCCAGCTGTTTAATTCAAATTTTGCGCAATTCGAACACGCGGCCAATGCCGCCATGCTGGAAGCCGCTCCGGTCTCCGCCTAAGTTTCGTCGGCGACGAATACCTTTGGGCCATGCGATTTTTCTATGCGCCCAGCGTTGATGCCATCCACACCTTGGACCCCGAGGAGTCCAAGCACTTGGTACGCGTGTTGCGCGCCGCTGTGGGCGACCGCATCGGCCTTGTCGATGGCCAAGGCCACCGGTACAAGGGAGTATTAACGGAGGCGGACAAGCGACGCTGCGTGGTTTCAACGGAATTGGTGGAAACCCAGCTGGCCCCGAAATGCCCCCTCACGTTGGTCATTGCGCCGACCAAGAGCACCGATCGTTTTGAATGGCTCTTGGAGAAAGCCATGGAGTATGGCGTTCGCAAAATCCAGCCAGTGTGGACAGAACGCAGCGAGCGGAAAAACGAGAAAGCGGAGCGCTGGGAAAAAATCTTGATCAGTGCGTTGAAACAATCCCGACAGCTTTGGCTCACCGAGTTGGCTCCAGCGATGGAATGGCAGGATTGGTTGAATGCCGAGGAAGCCCGCTCTGCGGCAGGGTTCATCGCGCATTGCGAACCGGGAGAGAAACAGCACTTGTTCGACGTGGTACCGACGACTGCGTCGTGTTGGGTGGCCATCGGTCCTGAAGGCGACTTTACGGTTTCCGAAATCGATGCCGCTTGCGCGATGGGGGCTGCAGCTGTATCCCTCGGGGAACAACGCCTGCGCACGGAGACGGCCGGTCTGGCGGCCATCCAAATGCACGCGCTCGCGCTGCGCTGATGCTCAGGACAGGTTCGGTCCCTCCGGCATGGGCATCCAGTGTGTCACGTCGCTGAAGAAGTGGTTGCTGTTGCCTTCCCCGGCCCAGAAGTGACGCCCGTGTTTCTCGCGCTTTTCGGCTTGGTCGGCGAAGTAATCGGCGCAGAACCGCAGGACGATGACCTCCCGAACTTCAAACGCCAGGTCCTTGCCTGGAAGGAATACCCGGTTGCCCGGAATGAATGCCAGCACGCGTTGGTCGTCCTCTGGCAAGCGGTCCGCTACAGCAATCCAGTCACCGGTCATGATCCTTTGAATTGGGGGGTGCGCTTTTCGAGGAATGCCGCAACGCCTTCGGCATAGTCGGCGGTATTCGATGCCTCCATTTGCAAGTCTCGCTCCGTGGTGAGGTGGTCTGATAATTCCGTCTCCCATCCGGCATTGAAGGCGCGTTTGGTCAAGCCGAGCCCTCGGGTTGGCATCTGGGCAAGTCGCTCGGCAAGTGCAGCCACTTCGGCTTCAAAGGCTTCGTCGGCTACCGCTTTGTGGATGAGCCCCATCGCCTCGGCCTCGGTGGCACTCAGTTTGTCGCCGAGGAATGCCAAGGCTGCTGCCCGTTGCATGCCGACCAGGCGCGGTAAGAACCAGGTTCCACCGCTGTCGGGAATGAGGCCAATTTTGGAAAATGCCTGAATGAAAGGAGCGGAGGCGCGTGCTACGGTCAAATCACACGCCAATGCGATGTTGGCTCCGGCGCCTGCAGCGACGCCGTTGACAGCACCTACCACCGGCTTTTCCATCGAGCGAATGCGGCGGATGCTTTCGTTGTACGTCTGTTCAACGATTTCGGTAAAATCGGGGGCGTCTGGTGCTGTGACCTCTTTGAGGTCTTGACCTGCGCAGAATGCTTTGCCATTGCCCGTAATGACCACACACCGAGCGGCTTCGTTTGCTGCTGCGGCGTCGAGGGCCGCCTGAAAAGCCCGGCCCATTTCCTGGTTGAAGCTGTTGAACACCGAAGGACGGTTCAACGTAATCGTACAAATCCCTTGTTGGGTCGAAGTCAGGATGGAGGGTTCCGTGGTCATGTTCGAAAGTTAACGACGGATCAGGATGTGCGTGCACTGCGGTCCTGCGCGGAGGATGTAGGCCCCTGCTGGGACCGCGCTGACGTCCATGAGGGCGTTTTGTGCATCCGCGTTCAGTCGTTGCATAGCCACCAACTGGCCCGTCAGCGAATGCAACGAGGCGGTAGTCTCTGGCCAGCCACCTGTGATGTACACAGTTCCTTGGGCCGGGTTCGGCCAAACGCGCAAGACCTTTGCATGTTCAGCGATGGAGGCGGCAATCCATGTGACTTGGGTTGCAAACTCACACCCGGATTCATCTTCCACGATTACATCAATCACAGCGCCATCCGCCAAGGCCTCAGTGGCTTCCGCACACGGCCCATCCAGACCGATTGCTTCACCCGTGCACATTTCCATGCCATCAAGCAGCCACGTCACGGTGTGCGTGCCGTTGGCTCCATTGACTGTGGCAACGGCGCTTCCCGCTTCAACACTCACAGTAGCCGTGAGGCTGCACGGCAGGCAAACGAGCAGGGGGGCAGGGTCGAGTTCCCAGGGTCCCATTGGGGTTAAATCGACCGAGTTGAACGCAGGGTATTGGGCCGGATACCGCGTGGCGCGAAACAGCAGATTCGCGTTGATGCCGAGTTCAGTCCCCTGTGCAACGGTCGCGCCACCCTGGAGTGGAACGCGGTAAGACCAAGCGGTATCTCCGCTTGCGGTGAATTCAAAAATTTCTCCTGTGCGCCCACTGAGGAGGAGGTTGTTGCCGTTGGGCAGTCGTTCGAAATTGGAGAGCCCACTGCTGAAGAAATCAGTTGGGTTCGGCGCGGTCCACGTCCAGTCAAATCCCGAAGGTGCAAAGGTGGCTGTGTCATTGACGGTGGTCATCGCGTATTCGGTCGACGCTTCGTTTTCGATGAGTTCCGGTGCAATCAAATGGGCGCTTGAGAAGGGGCCAGTGGCACCCGGATTGCGGTTGTTGAAGACGGCGATTTTACCAAAATCGGGCGTGTCGGCGTGGTACGGGGCGTCCAACCACCGCGCGGCATGCTGGTAGTGCAGTTGCTGGTCTCCACTCGTGCCGCTTGCGTATGCTTCTGGATTGCCCCAGCGCCAGATCAAACCGTCGTCCGTCGCCGCTTTGTCAATGATCCACAATTCGTCAAACGTCGGAACGCTCATAAGGATGTGTCCCAGGGCTGGGTTGTAGTCTACGCTGTTCATGTGCAGCCAATCCGGAGCAGCTGAACTGGGGGTGCCAAAGTTGACGTCAATCAGGTGGGGCGACTGGCCGGGATCGCCGAAGTTGGCTTTGGTGGAATCGAAGTCCTGCACGAGGTGATCCCATGCACGCCATTCCCAGACGACGTCGGCGCTGCCTGCTGCGTTGGGCATCAACTCGATGATGCGCTCACTCCAGAGTTCACCGCCTTCGAGCAGGTCGGGGTTGCGGCCAGCGTTTACCGCGGTGATCGAATCGATGCGTTCCCACGC